>CAZSDE010000540.1:0-2860 GCA_964605435.1 uncultured Akkermansia sp. | reverse complement strand
TATCGACGGCGATGGGGTCGCCAATGGACTAGATGGTGACATGGATGGCGATGGGGCCGGCAATGCTGCCGATGGCGACCCGGACGGATCTGGTCTCGACGACACCACGCTCGACATCCTCTATGAGACCCCCGGAAATCCAGCGTCCTACACAAACGATGCGCTAGTCGCTCCCATCATTGCAGAAGTCTCGAGCCAGCTTCGCCGCACGCTCCAATTGCGCGACGGAGACCCTGGCCTGCGGGTTAGGGTCCAGGTCGGCGAGGGGATCGCAGGTCAGCCCGGCAAATGGGGCAATCTCATTACCGGGGTCTGGCGCTACTGGAGCGCGGATCGCATCCAGATCTGGGCAAAATGGGCCTACCCCATCAGCGATCCTTCCAGCATCGCCCTCTTTGCGCGATACCAGTACACCGGACCCTACTCGGGAAAGATCGAAGACTATTCCAATCCTCTCTATTACGTGATATCCGAGGAAAGCCGCCTGTATTCGGGCTATGCCACCGCACCGGGTGAATTTTCCCTCTCCCGGATGACGTCCAGCCCCACCGTCTTCATCAGCTGGGTCCCCGGGTCCCCTGCAGGATTCTACTACACCGCCCCTGACGAGCAGGCCACCGGCTTCCCCCCGCCACTTGCGGCACTCAACGCTGCCCTCGCCTCGTTTCCCGAATTCACGCCAGCCGATGCCTTCCTCGGCTTCTCGGGCAATTTGTCCACCTCACAAGGGTTTCCGGGCGTCGACCCCATACTCTCACTCCACCGCACCATCCGCCAAACCAACCGCGCATGGTACGGGCAACTGGAAGCCCAGGCTCTGCGCTGATACACCCCCCCACATCCGGTACCGGCCATCTGTAACCTCACAGCGATGACTGTGCCGGAGGACAAATCCGGACATACCCCTTTCCCGGTCAGGATCCGGCAGAAGACCGGAACGTTCTGACTTCCGTGTGCTGCGCGCAGGCAGATTTCTCAGGCGAGGGTGGCGGCGAGGAGAGAGGCGAAGGCGGCGGCGGAATTTCGGCCGGTGGTGGTGACTTCGTGATGGCTGAGAGGGCCTGCGAGACCGGCGGCCCAGTTGGTGAGGCAGGAGAAGGCAACGGTTTCCAGGTTGAGGGCGCGGGCTTCGATGGCTTCGAGGACGGTGGACATGCCGACGGCGTCGGCTCCGAGGGTCCGGAGCATGCGGATTTCTGCGGGGGTTTCGTACTGTGGGCCGGGGAGACCGGCGTAGACGCCTTCGTGGAGTGGGAGGGAAGCGGCGGCGGCTGCGGCGGTGAATTGGCGGCGCCATGCCGGTGAGTAGACATGGGACATGTCGTGGAAGCGCGGGCCGCCGGTGAGGGGGGATTGGCCGGTGAGGTTGAGGTGGTCCGAGAGCATCATCCACTGACCGGGGGGGAAGGCTGGGTTGAGCGATCCGGCGGCATTGGTGAGGATGAGTCGGCTGGCGCCGGCGGCGGCGGCTATGCGAATGGGAGCCGTCACCATGTGGGCCGGGTGGCCTTCGTAGAGGTGGATGCGTCCGCTGAAGACGGCGAGTCTGGTGGTGCCGAGGGCGGCGAGGATGAGTTCGCCGGCGTGACCGGGGACGGAGGATGGAGGCAGTCCGAGGTCGTTGAAGGGAATGCGGGCGACTGGGGAGAGTTGGTCGGTGAACGAAGCGAGGCCCGATCCGAGGACTAGGGCGGTGTGCGGTTGAAAGCGGGCCAGCGGTTCCGGGATCTGCATGGCGGGGCGGGTCAGGCTTCCACGGGGGCGGGCAGGAGCTTGCGGAAGGCTGCGGGTTTGAGGCCGAGTGCTTTGGCGGCGGCGGCGGGGTCATCGCCATGGAGTGCGAGAGCTTCGCGGGCCATGAGGGCTTCGATGAACGGCCATGGGGGTTCGCCCGAGGCGAGGGCGGCGGCGAGCACGAGGCGGGCTGCGGCTTCCGGGGCCGCGGCGTCGTCCGACGGGATGGGTGGGGTTGGGGGTCGGGCTGGGATGCCGAGTCCGAGGGGGATTTCGCGGGCGGTGAGAACATCCGAGCTGGCGAGGACGGAAGCGCGCTGGAGGGTGTTTTCCAGTTCGCGGACATTGCCTGGCCAGTTGTAGCTTTCCATGCGGGCGAGGGCTTCTTCCGAGAGCCGGAGCCGTGGGTTGTTCTTCTTGCGGCCGATTTTCTGAATGAAGAACTGGGCGAGCGGGCGGATGTCCTCCGGGCGTTCGCGCAGTGGGGGGAGGTGGATGCGGACCACGTTGAGCCGGTAGAAGAGGTCCTCGCGGAACTTGCCTTCGTCGACTTCCTTTTCGAGGTTCCGGTTGGTGGCGGCGACGATGCGGACGTCGCAGCGGAGGGTTTCGTTGCCGCCGACGCGGGAGAATTCGCCTTCCTGGAGGACGCGGAGGATTTTAGTCTGGACGTGCATCGGCATTTCGCCGATTTCGTCGAGGAAGAGCGTGCCTCCGTCGCATTGTTCGAAGCGGCCCATGCGCATGGCGGTGGCTCCCGTGAAGCTGCCTTTTTCGTGACCGAAGAGTTCGCTTTCGAGCAGGCTTTCCGGGATGGCGGCGCAATTGATGGCGACGAAGGCTCGGGTGGAGCGCGGGCTGTAGCGTTGGATGGCGCGGGCCACCACTTCCTTGCCGCAGCCGCTTTCGCCAGTGATCATGACAGCGGCGTCCGAGCGCGAGACCCGTCCGATCATTTTGAAGACGGCCTGCATGGCCGGGCTTTGACCGATCATGACATCGCCGAGGTCGACTGGGGCGTCCGAGAGGGGTTTTTCCTCGTGGCGGGCGGCTTCGCGGGTTTTGAGGGCGCTTTCGACGACTGGGCGGAGGTCGTAGGGGAGGGATTCCTTGCGGAGGAAGTCGA
>CAZSDE010000539.1:947-2864 GCA_964605435.1 uncultured Akkermansia sp. | reverse complement strand
CCGTCCCGCAATGAGCGGGGCCTCGTACGGTGCCCCGTCGGCAATCCACCGCTCAAGGGCCGCCACTTTTTCGGGTGCCAGAGCCGGACCGGTTCCCGGCATGTGCGGTTCTTCTTCACGGCGCACAAGGCGGAGCAAGCGGCTGCCCGCCGGATCAAAGGGAATAACCGCTTTGCCTTCCGCCCCGCCCCGCAGCAGGTCGTCGCGCGTCGCCAGATCGAAATCGCCCTTGGTCTTCTCGCCCCCATGGCATTTCACGCAATGTTCATTGAGAATGGCGCGGACATCCGATGCGAATAACTGCAGTCCCCGTTCCATGCGCACCGCATGATCAGCGGGCAGCGGTGCCTCCGCAGCAGCCGGAACGGTGAGCAGAATCAGAAGGGACAAGCGTTTCATGGCAGCTGGGAAATCAGATTTGGCGGAGAATGGGACGGTTTTCGCGGAATCACCCGTGGATGCGTGGCACCCCGCAGGTCCGGAGGCGAAAATTAATCGTGTCTTTCCACGACACGACGGCATGATGATGGCGATCCTTTCAGCAGTCACCATGAGATTCCGTCCCCTTTTTCTCCGCATCGCCGCCGGATCCGCCGCTGCCTTCCTCGCCGCCAGCGCCCCCGCCCAGGTCGTCATCACCGAATTCATGGCCGATAATGCTTCGGTGCGCGCCGACGAAGACGGCGACTTCAGCGACTGGATCGAACTCCACAATCCCGGCACGGAGCCGGTCAATCTCGACGGCTGGGCCCTCACAGACCTTGCCACCCAGCCAGCCCGCTGGACCTTCCCGGCGGTCAGCATCGGCCCGAAGGCATATCTCGTGGTCTGGGCATCGAACAAGAACCGCCGCACCCCCGGCAAGCAGCTGCACACGAATTTCCGACTCGACGCTACCGGCGAATACCTTGCGTTGGTCCGACCCAATGGCACGGCGGCCACGGAGTTCGCTCCCGCTTACCCTCCGCAGGTGCCAAACCTCGCCTACGGGTTCGCCGCCAAAGTGACGACGGCCAAGGCGATCACGCAGGGAGCCGCTGGACGGGTGCTCGTCCCGCGCGATGGTTCGCTCGGATCGGCATGGCGCAGCCGGGAATTCGACGACTCGGCATGGTCCCCGGCCGTGAACGGGATCGGCTTCGAAACCGGTGCCAGTGAATTCGGTTCCGGATGGACCGGGGATGTCATGGGCGACGGGCCGGGTGCCTTCTACCGACTCGAGGAAACTGGCACACCCGGCACGGCGGCAGTCAGTACAGGAACCGCAGGCGTTGCCGGCCTCTACCTGAACGGGGCCATCCTCAATTCCCCTTCCCTCGCTGCCCCGACGCACCCGGGCTTCGAAGCCGATAACACGGGCACAAAATTCGACGGCACGAATGACAAGATCGATATCCCATGGTCGGCGGCCCACAATGCGCAGTCGTTCTCCTTTTCCTTCTGGATGCGCTGGAATGGAGCCAATACCACGGTCCACAAGGCTCCGCTCACGAGCCGGGAAAGCACCATCGTGCGGGGATATGTGGCCTATGTTCTCCCGACAACCCAGCAGCTTTCCTTCTGGACGGGCACGGGCTCCGCATGGGATGCCCTCGACGCCCCCGCCGCCACCGGCACCATCGCCGCCAATCAGTGGTACCATGTCGCCGGTACCTTCGATGCCGCGACTCTCCAGAAAACCCTCTACCTGAACGGCACCAAGGTCGCGGAAAAAGCAGTGACGGCCTACGCTCCCAACACCCAGTTCCCGCTCCGCATCGGCGGCGGTGCCACGGAAGGAGCGGGCCAGTTCTGGTTCCCCGGCGACATCGATGAAGTCGCTGTCTTCGACCGATCCCTCACCGGCGACGAAGTGGCGGCGCAGTTCACCGCGGCCACCACGGGCTCAGCCGGAACGGAAGCGGCCGCCGCCCTCGC
>CAZSDE010000539.1:0-937 GCA_964605435.1 uncultured Akkermansia sp. | reverse complement strand
TCAAGGACAGCAGCACTCCCGTGAACATCACGGTCGCCAATGCAGGATCAGCTGGCCCGGAAGCCAATGGCTCCATGATCGGATCAATCACCGGCGGCGGCAGCGGACCACGCCCGCCTTCCGAAGCTGGCATGCCTGCCGACAACAAAGCGCCGCGCTTCGCCGGAGGCTACATCGAAACCCCCTACCATCCATCCCTCAATCCCAGCGTCTTCACGGTCGAATGCTGGGCACGGGCCACCGGCGGTACCGGTACGTTCCGCGCCGCCGTGTCCGGACGGAACGATCAGAATGGCCAGACCTTTGGCTACATCTTCTACGCAGCCAGCAACAACACATGGCAATTCTGGACTGGTTCCGGAGCCAGTGGCGCATGGGATCCCATCACAGGCCCAGCCGTCACCCTCAACCAATGGGTCCACCTCGCAGGCACCTACGACGGCACCGTGAAGCGCTTCTATGTGAACGGAACCCAGGTGGGCACAGGAACCTCGCCGGTCTTCAATCCGAATACGATCCGAGGCCTCCGCATCGGTGCCGGACAGAATGAGACTACCGCCACTTTCTTCTTCCAGGGCGACATCGATGAAGTCGCCGTCCACCCACGCGCCCTCTCGGCCGCGGAAGTCGCAGGTCGCTACCAACTCGGGAAGAATAACACCCAGCCTCCTCCCCTCAACGACTTCGCGGGCCTCATCGGCACCGGGCTCGCCGCGGACATGCACAATGTGAACGCTTCGGCCTTCTTCCGCCTCCCCTTCCAGGTGGATAATCCCGCCGCCCTCGACGCCCTCACCCTGCGCATGAAATACGACGACGGCTTCGTCGCATGGCTCAATGGCGTCCCGGTCGCCCTCGGCAATGCCCCAGGCAATGAACCGGCATGGAATGCCACCGCCACGGACGAGCAGGCCCTCTGGCCCCTGCTGTTCGTTGC
>CAZSDE010000538.1:0-2872 GCA_964605435.1 uncultured Akkermansia sp. | reverse complement strand
GAGGACTGGGAGCCGCATCCGGAGTTGCCTGACGAGCGCGTTCCGGTGTTTCTGGGCGGGGATTTCCGGCAGACCCGGACGGTGCCGGTGCACACGCGGTGGCTGGCGGAGTCGGCGCAATATTCCCAGCCATTTCTCGGTTTCCGAACCGCTTCCTCTGAGCCACCGGAAAGCAATCCCTGAACACAAATGACCACTTACGGAATTCTTCAAGCCCGGCGACTGCTGCTGGCCTGCGTACTGCTGCTGCTGGCCGGGCGGGCCGCTGCCCAGTTCAGCGTGGCGATCAGTGCGGAGCGTACGAATTACATTTCGTATGAGCCCCTTTACGTCAGTGTGACGATCACGAACACGGCGGGCCGGGATGTGGTGCTGGGGGCTGCGGGTGGGGCGTCATGGATCAACTTCGTGGTGATGAGCGAGCGGGGGGAACCGGTCACGGCGATGGCGTCTCCGGCAGCCGAGCCAATGATGTTCCGGGCTGGGCAGTCATTGCAGCGGCGCTTCAATCTGCCGCGGTATTTTCATCTGACGGGGTCGGGAGGGTATGTGGTGAAGGCGAGTGTCTATCATTCCGACCTGCAGCGCTGGGTGAATTCGCGCCCGCTGCGCTTTACGATTCAGCAGGCGCAGAAGCCGCGCTGGGAGAAGTCGATTGCCTTGCCGAGTGACCACCGCATGGCGGGCAAGTACCGCCGGTATCAGCTGTTCAATTTCCATGACACCACCAAGTCGTATCTGTATGCGCGGATTGTGGATGAATCGACTGGGGCGTTCCTGCTGACGATGCCGCTCAACACGCTGATTCCCGACCGTGAGGTGCAGATTCAGATCGACGGCGACCGGGATCTGCATGTGCTTTCGCTGGGCAGTCCGGGGATCTGGGTGTATCAGGAAATGAATGCGGACGGGAAGATTCTGAAGCAGGATTTCTACCAGGTGAAGCGGGGGTCGCCGAAGCTGGAACTGTCCGATTCCGGGAAGGTATCGGTGGTTGGGGCGAAGCCGTATGAGGCGGAATCTCCCAAGCGCGACAAGTTCCGCGGGACGGGTGACCGTCCTGAGGGAGTGCCTCTTGATTGAAGCGGATGAAAAGCGGCATGTCTGCGGGATCTTTGTGCATGGGTCGGTGGCTGGTGCTCCTGCTGCTGTGGGTGGGAGGCGGCGTGGTCCATGCGGGCCGGTTCAGCCGGGTGGTGATCGACCCTGGCCATGGGGGCTATGACAATGGGGCGAAGATTGGCCACATTTACGAGAAGCATCTGGCGCTCGATGTGTCGTATCGGCTGAAGGAGTATCTGGCAAAGAAGGGGGTGAAGTCTGAACTGACGCGGTCGCGCGACATTTTTCTGCCGCTGGAGCAGCGGTCGGCGGTGGCCAACCGGATTCGCGGGAGCATTTTCGTCAGTGTTCACTTCAATTGGGCGAGCTATGGCGGGCCGAATGGAACCGAGACCTTTTATTTCAGCGGGGAGGGGTCGAAGCTGGCGAGTGCGATTCAGACGAGCATTGCGGCGGCGCTCAAGACGACGAACCGTGGGGTGAAGTTTGCGAGGTTCAAGGTGATCCGGACGGCGACGGTGCCTGCGGCGCTCATTGAAGGCGGCTTCATTTCGACCGCGACCGAGCGGTCCCGCATACTTGATCCGCGGTACCGTCAGCGGCTGGCGGAGGCCATTGGGAATGGGATTCTGAGGTTCCGCAGCCTGTGAGGTGGCCGGGCTGAGACTGGTTTGTCTGTTGAAGCGGGGGCGGCATGAGGGAAGGGGAGGGCATGCAGTACGTATCGACGCGGGGCGGAGTGCGCCCGCACAGTTTTCTGGAGGCCGTGGAGGCCGGGTTGGCTCCGGATGGCGGCTTGTTTGTGCCGGTGGAGCTTCCTGACATCCGGGCGCGGCTGACCGATTGGGAGGAACTGCCGTATGCGGAACTGGCGGGGGAATTTCTCGCGTTGTTCGGGCCGGAACTGGCGCGGGAGGAATGGCGGGTCCTGACGGCCGAGGCGTATGGCGGCTTTGGGGATCCGGATGTGGCTCCCCTTGTGCGGCTGGATGGTCAGACCTTCGTGCTGGAGCTGTTTCATGGACCGACGCTCGCGTTCAAGGATTTTGCGCTGCAGCTGCTGGGTTTGCTCTACAAGCGGCTGGTGGCCGCGAGCGGGAAGCGGCTGACGGTGCTGGGAGCGACGTCCGGAGACACGGGTTCGGCTGCGATTCATGGCTGTCTGGGCCGCGACGGCATCTCCATTTTCATTCTGTATCCGGATGGCCGGGTGGCTCCGCTGCAGGAACGTCAGATGGCGTGCACCGGGGCGGCAAATGTGTTTGCGATGCCTGTGCCGGGAACCTTTGATGATGCGCAGCGGGTGGTGAAGGAAGTGTTCCGGGACCATGCCTTTGCGGACGAGGTGAATCTGGTGGCCGTCAATTCGATCAACATCGCGAGGGTGCTGGCGCAGTGTGTGTACTATCTGCATGCGTGGCGGCGGCTGCCTGCAGACGTGCGGGCCGATGTGGAATTCGTGGTGCCGACGGGGAATTTCGGCAATGTGCTGGCGGGATGGCTGCTGCAGAAGATGGGGCTGCCCGTAGGTGGTTTCCGGGTGGCGACCAATCAGAACGACATTCTGTGGCGGTTCTTCACGACCGGGGTGTATGAACAACGTGGCGTTCAGCCGAGTTGTGCCCCGAGCATGGACATCCAGGCCGCTTCGAATTTCGAGCGCTATCTCTATTACCTTTACGGGGGAGATGCGGTGCGGACGGGGGCGGTCATGGAGACGGTGACGCGTTCCGGGCGGCATGAGGCCGACGGGGTGCCTGCCGGTACGATCCGGGCCTCGCGGATGAATGATGCGGAGATTGTTCCGGCG
>CAZSDE010000537.1:2433-2874 GCA_964605435.1 uncultured Akkermansia sp. | reverse complement strand
CGCGAACACGGCGTCATCCAGCCGCTCGTCGTGCGCCCCGTCAACGGCACCCTCGAACTCATCGCCGGCGAACGCCGCTTCCGCGCCTGCCAGCAACTCGGACTCACCGATGTCCCCGTCATCGAAAGACCCGCCAGCGACCGCGATGTCCTCGAAATGGCACTCATCGAGAACCTCCAGCGCGAAGACCTCAACCCCATCGAAGAAGCCGAAGCCTACACCCGCCTCGCAAAGGAATTCGGCCTCCGTCAGGAAGACATCGCCAAACGCGTCGGCCGCAACCGCGCCACCGTCGCCAATACCATGCGGCTCCTCGACCTCTGCGACCCCGTCCGCTCGCTCCTCGCCCAAGGCCTCCTCTCCACCGGCCACGCCAAAGCCCTCGTCGGTCTCCGCGACCCCGACCTCCAGAAAATGGTCGCAGACATGACCGTCCGCTCA
>CAZSDE010000537.1:1310-2423 GCA_964605435.1 uncultured Akkermansia sp. | reverse complement strand
GCCGTCCCGGATGTGCTCGTGGACCACGCAGGAGGTGTTCCGGCTCGGGTGGTCGCAGACATGACCGTCCGCTCAGGCTTCACCGTCCGCCAGACAGAACAGCAGGTCCAGAAGGAACTCGCCGGGCCAGCCCAGCCCGCCCCGCAGGGCAAGCCCACCAGCAAATCCACCCCCCCTTCCTCCACCCCACTCTCCAGCCACCTCAACCGCATCCAAAGCAACCTCCGCCAGCACTTCGCCACTCAGGTCACCGTCCAGCATTCCCCCAAAAAAGGAAAAATCGAAATCGAATACTACGGCGACGACGACCTCGGCCGCATCCTCGAACTGCTCGGCGTCCCGGCTGAATGAAAACCCTGCGCCCATTCCCCGCAGCCGCCCTCACCATCGCGCTGGCCGCATCTTCCTTCCTGCCTTCCTCCTGCCGGAAAGCCACCCGTTCCCAAACTTCCGCAACCACCTCCACCGCCCAGCCTGCCGCAGGCGCATGGACCAGCTTCTCCGGAGCCCGCGCCTTCGAGGATGTCAAAGCCATCGTCGCCATCGGACCAAGACCCTCAGGCAGCGCACGCAGCGAACAAACCCGCCAGTTCCTCGAAAAACGCCTCGCAGAAGCCGGCTGGCAAACCCAGCGCCAGTCCTTCACCGATACCGCTCCCGTCCGCGGCCCGCTCCAGTTCATCAACCTCCGCGCCCGCTTCCCCTCCAGCGGACCGAATCCATGGGAACGCCCCACCCCCATCCTCGCCGCCTCCCACTACGATACCAAATGGGTCACCGATTTCCTCTTCGTCGGAGCCAATGACAGCGGCTCCTCCTGCGGTCTCCTCCTCGAAGCCGCCAGAGCCCTCGCCGCCACCCCAGCCCTCGCCACCCAATGCGAACTCGTCTTCCTCGACGGTGAAGAAGCCCTCGTCGATTTCACCCTCCCACGCAGCTTCACGGACCAGAATTACGACGGCCTCTTCGGCAGCCGCCACTACGCCGCTACCCTCCGCACCCTCCCGCCGGAACAGAAACCCCGCTGGTTCGTCCTCTTCGACATGATCGGCGACCAGCAGCTCGAAGTCGAATTCCCCCGCAACTCCTCACCACGCCTCACCTCCATGGCCC
>CAZSDE010000537.1:0-1300 GCA_964605435.1 uncultured Akkermansia sp. | reverse complement strand
TTGGAATGCTTACCACTTCTCCCACGGAAATGATGACATGGTCGATGACCACGTCCCCTTCCAATGGGCCGGCCTCGAGGTCATCGACTTTATCGACTTAAATAGCTACCGCCGCGCCGGCTTCTGGCACACCGCCGCCGACACCATCGATAAACTCTCCCCGGACAGCATCGAAATCACCGGCCGCACCGGCCTTCTCCTCATCGAAAAACTCGCCGCCATCCCCTCGCCCTGATCCGCCCGCCTCCAACCAGAGGCTAAACAGTTGCGGCACTCCCCGGTATCCGTTAACAATCCCACGGTAATGCTGTCCTCCACGGAAATCGTCCGCCGCAATGCCATCATCGCGGGAATCCTCCTCCTCCTGCTATCCGGCGGAGTCGTCTGGTGGCTCCAATCCGGTTCCAACGCCACGGAAAGCGAGCGACTCACCGACTCGGCCGCCGACCTCATCGCCAAAGGAGAAACCGCCGACGCCGCCAGCATGCTCACCGTCGCCCAGTCGATCGACCCCGCCAATACGAGGGCCTCCGAACTGCTGGCTACCATTCCCCCGGATGCCCGGATCCCAAAGGAAACCAAGAAGAAATCCCCCTTCCCCCTCCCCTCCCTGCCCCAGCCCTCCGCCAAAAAGCAGCCCACCCCCACCACCCCAGCCGTAACCGAAGGAGCCGCCGCCGTCGCCGAACACCTCCGCAAAGCACGCGACTTCCTCAACGCAAAGAATCCCGACGCCGCCGAACGCGAACTCCGCCTCTCCGTAGGACGCGACCGCTCGCTCCGCAGCAAAAAGGCCATGATCGAGTTCATGCTCGAACACCGCCTCAGCGAACTTCCTGGCCCACGCGCCATCGGCTACCTCAACGACCTCGCCGCCGCCCGTGAAGAGGAATTCCATGAGCCAGTCATCGCCGCCATCCGCACCGGAACCATCCAACCCCAGGAAACCAGCAGCCTCCTCAAACTCCTCAAATCCCACCGCGGCGTCCCCAACGAAATCCTCCTGCTCGCCGACACCACCGAAGCACGACTCCAGCCGGAACGCCGCTCCGCCCTCGCCGCCGCCTGCGAAGAACGCCTCCGCGAAGCTCCCCTCAAGGACCGCGTCGACGGTGCCCGCTGGCTCCTCAGCCTCAAGGAATCCAAACGGGCAGCCGCACTTCTGCCCAGAAACGAAGCCACCGCCAGCCCCGAAGCATTCGAACTCTGGCTCGAAATCGCCGAACTGAACAAGGACTTCGCAGAAGCCCTCGACGCCCTCGCCGCCTCCCCCAACCCCCTGTCTCCACTGCGCGCCAAA
>CAZSDE010000536.1:0-2874 GCA_964605435.1 uncultured Akkermansia sp. | reverse complement strand
AGGTCTCTTCAGCCGCCGACGCCGCGCCTGATTCCGCTGCGGCTCCCGGCGGGCTTGGAGGAATGGTACTGCCCTTGCGGGACCATTGACTGCCGTGAGAGAATCAGGCCACCCGCGCCTGCCTTCCTCTCATGAATCCGAGACTTCTCTCCGGCCCGCTGCCGCTCGTTGTGCTTCTGCTGCTGGCGTGGTGTTCTGCGCTGCCGGCGCAGACGCTTCTCGTGCAGGATGATGTCGTCACCCGCGACACCATCTCGGCCACGACCATCACGCTGGCGGGTCGCGGCGAACTGCTGGTGACGGGAAGCGGCGACCCCTTGCCGGGATGCACGGTGCATTTCAATTCGCCGGATGCATGGCTGCGCCTGCCCGCCGTCCTGCCATCGGCTGTGCAGAGCACGCTGCTCAGCCGCTTCCGTGTCAACGGGGACACTGCCGCGCTCGGGACGAATCTGCGGATTGTCCAGCACACCCAGGGATCGGTAGTGATGGCGCACGGTGACGATTTTCCGGCCTTCGAGGCCTTTGACGCGCGCTACTTTGCGGGCAGCCGCAAACCCCTCTATCCCTACGCGGAATACAATGGCACTTCGCTCGGCCGCATGGACGCCGCGATGCAGTCATTCCGGCTCCGCCGCGGCTATATGGCAACGGTGGCCACCGCAGAGAATGGCACGGGCTCCAGCCGGGTCTACATCGCCCAGGATGGCGATCTCGAAGTCGGACGCCTGCCCGATTCCCTCGACAATGCCATCCGTTTCGTGCGCATCTTCCCATGGCGCTGGGTCAGCAAAAAGGGATTCGCCGGCAACATCGGCGGCAACCTCCGCCCCGCATGGTGGTACAATTGGAACCTCGACCAGAATTCATCCCTCAACCGCGAGTACGTCGCCATCCGCCAGACCCGCTGGTGGCCCGGCCTCAACCAGAGCTGGAAAACCCGGGGCATCAATCACCTGCTCGGCTACAACGAACCCGACCACCCGGACCAGGCGAATCTTTCCGTGAGCGAAGCCATCGCGGGCTGGCCCGACCTCCTCGGCACCGGCCTGCGCGTGGGTGCCCCGGCCATCACGGACGGCGGCAAGGCATGGCTCACCGATTTCATGTCGCGCGCCAATACAGCCGGACTGCGGGTCGATTTCGTGCCCGTGCACTACTACCGCAGCTACTGGACGGCTGCAGACCCCGACGGAGCGACCACACAGTTCTACAATTTCCTCAAGGACATCTACGATACCGTGAAACGCCCGCTCTGGATCACGGAATTCAACAACGGAGCGAACTGGACAAGCGGACCGGATCCCACCTATGCGCAGCAGGCCGCCACCGTCGGCAAAATGATCGAAATGCTCGACAGCACGCCCTTCGTGGAACGCTACGCGATCTACAACTGGGTCGAAGACGTGCGCCGGGTGGTCTGGGATGACGGCTGGCCCACCGCAGCAGGCGAAGTCTACCGCGACAAGGCGTCGCCCCTTTCCTACCGTCAGGAAATGGCAGACGCGGGGACGGGTAATTCCGCCCGCTACGATTTCGATGGCGACGCCAACGATTCATGGGGCCACGGCCAGGACGCCCTGATGGCCGGCGCTCCCACCTTCACCAGCGGACGCTCAGGCCAGGCCATCCTGCTCGATGGCGACGACTACCTGCAGCTCTCACCGCGCATTGCCGACACCACCAATTTCACCTTCGCAGCATGGGTCCTCTGGAATGGCGGCGGTAACTGGCAGCGCATCTTCGACTTCGGAGCCGACACCTCGAATTACCTCGCCCTGACCCCCAAGGCAGGATCGGCCGGCGGCCTCCGCTTCCTCATGCGCAACGGTGGCTCGGAACAGCAGCTCAATGCCCCCGCACTCGCCACCGGAACGTGGACGCACGTAGCCGTCACCATCAATGGCGACACCGGCAGGCTCTTCGTGAATGGCCTGCCCGTGAACACCAACACGACCATGACCATCGACCCGGTCGATGTCGGCACCCGCTTCAATTTCCTCGGCCGCAGCCAGTTTTCCGCCGACCCTCTCTTCAATGGCCGACTCGATGACGTGCGCATCGTCAGTTCCGCCCTCAGCGATGCCCAGGTGAAGGCCATCGTCGATACGGCCCCCCCGCGCTTCAGCAACACGAATCTCAGCAAACCCGCCGCTCTGCGCGGACAGCCGTACGCGGCCTCGGTCGCAGGCGACGCCAGCGGCGGAGCCAGCCCGCGCACCTTCAGCAAAATGAGCGGGCCGGCATGGCTCACGGTCAGCCCGGATGGATCGCTCACGGGTGTTCCCACCCACGACGCTGCCCAGCTCTGCCGCGCCTCGCTGCGCGTCACCGATGCCAATGGAGCGATCCATTCCGCCTTCCTGAATATTCCGGTCACGGATCCTCCCGGCTCGTCGCTCCGTTATGGCTTCGATGGACATGCCCGGGCCTCCGCAGGAACCTCAGACGCCACCGCCACCGGGAATCCGTCGTACACCGCCGGTCGATCCGGCCAGGCCATCAATCTCGATGGAACCGACGACCATCTGCGCCTTCCCGCAGGTCCGGCTTCGCTGGCCGCCTGCACGATCGCCACATGGATCCAATGGGACGGCGGCGGCAACTGGCAGCGCATCTTCGACTTCGGCAACGGAGGCGACGAATGCCTTTTTCTGACTCCGAGATCGGCAGCGGGGACCCTGCAGTTCACGATCCGCAACCGCGAGGATGCCTGTACCCTCGAAGCTGCCGCACCACCGGTCGGCGCATGGATGCACCTCGCCGTCACCATTGGCAACGGATCGGCTTCCCTCTTCGTCAATGGCAACCGCGCCGCCACCGCAGGCACCACACTCACCCCACTCGCCATCGACCCGGCCATCTGCTTCCTCG
>CAZSDE010000535.1:0-2885 GCA_964605435.1 uncultured Akkermansia sp. | reverse complement strand
CGACTGCGGCGCAACGAAGCCTTGTGGAATAGGGCCCGCCGCCCGCAGGGGATCCATCTCCGAGACCACGGCGCAGCCCCTCATCCAACCACCGCAGATTCCGGATCCGCTGCCGGGCCCGGTTTTTCAACAGGCTCCTAGGCCACGGGATGCGAATCCCGGAAGCGGCGGGTCGCCGGTGCCTCCGTACCGGGTGGCGGCAGCATCACCGGCACCTCGAGACAGTAGCTGACCAGACCCTCCGGTGTCAGCGAACCACGGATGCGGCCGCCGAGAGTTTCCGCAATGCGGCGGCACAACGCGAGCCCGATACCGGCATTCCCCCGGTGTCCGCTCGCGTTGGGATCAGCCCGCCAGAATGGCGAAAATGACTCCGCCACCTGCGCGCCGGTCAAACCGGGATTCGTGTTGGTCACGCAGAAAAGGCACTGCCCGCCGGATACCTTCGCTGCAATGCCGATCTGGCCACCCGCAGGCGTGTAGTTGACGGCATTCTCAAAGAGATTCCGGACGAGATTCCCGAACAGGGAAGGCACCATGATGGTGTCTCCTCCGCTCTCATCGACTTGCCATGCGACCCGCAGCTGCTTTTCCTCAGCCTGATCAACACAGTCGCGCCACGACCGCCGGAGGAGTCGGCCCATTGAAACTGTCTCCACCGGAAACTCTGTCCGCTGGTGACCGCTTTCAAGCCGGGCGAGGAGCAGGAGATTATCGACCATCCGCTGCATGCCCTGCTGACTCTGCCAGATGGTCTCAAGGGTCGCTTCGTATTCCTCCGGCCGACGCGTCCGGCTCAATGCCACTTCTACACTGCTGCGGATCGCCGCGAGCGGATTGCGCAGCTCATGGGCTGCATGCGAAGCAAATTGCCTTTCATGCTCAATGGCCGCCCCCACCCGGTCCATGAGCGCATTGAGCCGCCCCACCACCGGCTGCAGTTCATCCGGCGCACCCGGCAGGCCGAACCGACGGCTGCTGTCGTCAATCGCCATGCTGCCAATCTGTTCCGCGAGGGCATTGACCGGACGCACGCTGCGCCGGATGATGAACCGCGCCGCCAGCAGCATGGCCCCGATGAGCCCCGCACCAGTCTTGAGCAGCAGCCCGCGCACCCTCGCCAGCGTCCGGTCGAACTCCACCAGATCCCGGCCCACCACCAGCTGAATCCGCACCGGCTCCATGGCAGGATCATCCCGCGGCGGAGAAACGATCTGCGAGATGAGCCGGGCCGACCGGCCGTCCCAGAGCGAATGATTGAGGAAAACCGGAGCGTCGCCCGGACATTCCGGCCTCGGCAGCGACCGCCCGGTCAGCGCCGGCGACCGCAGCGGAATCTCCTTGCCGGTTTCCGCCACCCAGATCTGCACAAGGTCAGGATTGGCCGTTGCCGAAACCCGCGCCCATTCCGCCGGAGCCATCGTGAAGGCAGGAAGTCCATTGGCCTTCAGCCTCAGGGTGGCCCGGTAGAAATTGAGGCGGTCCTCCAGGAGTGCATCCGCCTCGCTGCGCAGATGATTTCCAATCACCCGGTAAACAACCACCCCGCCGCCGAGCAGCAGCACCCCCATGCAGAGAAGAATTCCCAGCAGGAGTCGGTTCTGAAGCGAATGCGGCCTCATCTAGCGTAGCGTCATCGTACCGGAAATCGATCCCCTGTCACTCGCCAAAGACCCTCCGCAGATATTCGCGGCTTTCCCGCGCAATGATGTCGGCATCCGGAGTGTAGTCAAAAACCTCCACACTGACCCATCCCGCGTAGCCTGTTTCCCGCAGAGCCTCCACGATCGGTTCGTACCGCACCTCCCCCATGCCGGGACCCCTCAGATTCGGATCGTTGGCATGAAAGTGCACGGTGTCCGCACAGTTCGCCCGGATGATCTCCGGAATGGTGGTCTCCTCATCGCTCATCGCCTTCACATCAAGATGCAGACGGCAGGCTGGATGATCGACCATCCGCAGCAGACGGCAGGTCTCCCCGGCCGTGTTGAGAAAATCCGTCTCCTTCCGCCCCAGTGGCTCCATCGCAATCGTCACTCCGAGGGATCCAGCGGTTTCCGCAATCCTCCGCAGAACTCCGGCAGCCCGCTCCGCAGCTTCCTGCCAGTCGAGACCTGCCTCCAGATTCCGCTGCTTCGGACTGCCCCACACCATGACCTTTCCTCCCATGGCCGCACAGATCCTCGCCAGATGACAGCCGAATTCCGCGGTCCGTCTCCGCACCGCCGCATCTCCCGTGGTCAGGTGAAACCCCGGCGGCTGCACCAGCAGCCAGTGCAGCCCCACAACCTCAAGGCCGGCCGCACGGGCTGCCTCTCCCGCCTTCAGAGCATGATCCTCCGTCAGTTCCTCCGGATTCGGCAGCAGCGTGAACGGTGCTACCTCGACCCCCGTATAGCCAGCCTCCGCAATCCGGTCACAGACCATTGCGAAATCAGTTCCACAGCCGCCCCAGGTTTCATTGCAGATGGCAAAACGCATGCGCTAGCCGTACTGATTCCCCAGCCGCTGCGCAAGCGCCCCTGCCAAACCCGCCCTCAGCGGACTATCCTCGAGGCCAATCGCAGGAATGCGCCCGCCGCAAGGGCCGCCGTCAGGCTGCCACCGGCATCCGCCAGCCAGTCGCCCACATCGAGCCCGACCCTGCCGGGCACGAAACTCTGATGCCATTCATCCAGCCAGCCCACGGCGCAGCCCAGCACCAGTACCACCACTCCCTCGCGCCGCAGCCGGTAGAATGACGCAGCGTCCGCGAGATTCTTCCGGCCCCGCAGCGCAAAGGCTCCCGCCAATGCCAGCCCTCCCGCCGCGAAATAAACGAAATGTTCCAGCTTGTCGATGTGGCGGATCGCAATCGCCGGACCCGGCTGCGACTGGGAAGAAAG
>CAZSDE010000534.1:2566-2891 GCA_964605435.1 uncultured Akkermansia sp. | reverse complement strand
ACCGGACGGCATCCGGGTGGTCTGCGGCACCGGCTCGCTGACGATCCACGAAATTCAGGCGGAAGGCCGACGCCGTCTCCCCGCCGGAGCGTTCCTCAGTGGCCATCCGCTGCGCACGGGCGACCGCACGAATACTACACCTTCCCCGCCCTCTTCCAGCCATGTCTGATTCCTCCCCCGACTCCCCCGCACCGGTTCCGAACCCGCCAGCACCGGAAAAGGGCACGCCTGTGCACGACACGGCCGACAAGGGATGCCTGCTCATGCTCTTTCTGCTGCTCATCGGAGTGTTCCTCTTCCCGGCCATCCTCCTGCTGGGAGGGTC
>CAZSDE010000534.1:0-2556 GCA_964605435.1 uncultured Akkermansia sp. | reverse complement strand
CCCCCTCATGACGGCCTTTCTGCTCGCTCTGGCCACCCCGTTCCTCAATCCAGCGGAACGCATGAACGACCGCGCCAAATGGACGGGACGCTTCCTCACGTGGCTTGGCCTCGTCCTCCTTTTCGCGGGTGCTGCCGTCGCGGCATATTTCTTTCTCTTCCCCCGCAAGCCCATCTGAACCGGCGCACCGCAAAGGCGGAACTTCCCGGCTTCGCCAGCCGACGGCACATTGCTCTCATGCGTCTCCCCTTTCTTCTGCTGTTTGGAATCGCTCTGCTGCTGATCCATCCCCATGGGCTGGCCGCAGATCAGCCGAATGTCGTTCTCATTGTCTCGGATGACCATGCATGGACCGACTACGGCTTCATGGGTCACCCACATATTCAGACGCCGAATCTCGACCGGCTTGCTGCGGAAAGCCTTTGTTTCCGCCGCGGCTATGTCACGTCGAGTCTGTGCTGTCCTAGCCTCGCCACGATCCTGACCGGTCAATACCCCCACCAGCACCGCATCACTTCCAACGATCCTCCGCTCAATAAAGGCGATCAGCCCGGCGTTCCCAGACTCCGCAATCCGCAGTTCGCCGCAGGCCGCGAAATCATGAACGGCTTCATGGATGAAGCGCCCTCGCTTCCCCGCATCCTCGGCAGGCAGGGCTACCTTTCCCTGCAGACCGGCAAATGGTGGCAGGGGAATTTTCAGCGCGGCGGCTTCACCCACGGGATGACCAAGGGTGATCCGCAAAGCGGTGGCCGCCATGGCGACGAAGGCCTCGAAATCGGCCGCAAGTCGATGCAGCCGATCTACGATTTCATCAGAACCGCCCGCGACCAGCAGAAGCCGTTCTTTGTCTGGTACGCTCCGCTGCTTCCGCACGATCCCCACACGCCTCCCCAGCGGCTCCTCCAGAAATACCGCGGCAAAACCCCGTCCCTCCACGTCGCCCGCTACTGGGCCATGGTCGAATGGTTCGACGAAACCATCGGCCAGCTCATGGACCATCTCAAATCATCCGGTCTCGATGAAAACACCATCGTCGCCTACGTCGCCGACAATGGCTGGATCCAGTCGCCCGGCAACCCGCGCTACGCCCCCCGTTCGAAGCAATCCCAGTACGATGGCGGCCTCCGCACCCCCATCATGATCCGCTGGAAGGGGAAGATCACACCCGCCCAGCCGGATCTGCCCGTCAGTTCCATCGACCTCGCTCCCACCCTCCTCCGCTGCGCTGGTCTCACCCCGCCGGAATCCATGCGCGGCCTCGACCTGCGCGACACCGCAGCCGTCACCCAGCGCAACGGGGTCTTCGGTTCCTGCTTCACCCACAATGCCGTCGACCTCCAGAAACCGGCCACGAGCCTCCGCTGGCGCTGGACCATCGACGGCCACTGGAAACTCATGCTCCCGGGTCCCAACGAACCCGATGCCCCCGTCGAACTGTACGATCTCTCCACCGACCCCCACGAAACGCAGAATCTCGCGCCCGCCAAACCGGACGACGTCGCCCGGCTCCGCCATCGCCTCGACCAATGGTGGCCCGGAAGGTGAAACGGCACGCACGCCCGTCACGCGTTTCCGTATTTCCCGCGGACCGTCATCCACCGCTATCTTCCGGCTCGGTTCCATCCCGGAATTTCCGGTCACATCATCCTCCACTTCCATTCCCATGATCCGCATCCCCGGCCAGGCAGGCAAAGACGTGTGCGACCGCAGCGTCGGCATCACCAGACGCGATGTTCTCCGCGTGGGCGGAGGCGGCATGATGGGCATGACCCTCAATCAGCTCTTCCGGGCCCAGGCGGTCGCGGAAGCCGCCGGATCCGGCGGCGGTCCGGGCTGGGGCAAAGCCAAAAGCGTCATCCTCGTCTACCTGCAGGGCGGGCCCAGCCACCTCGACCTCTGGGACCCCAAGGAAAATGTCCCCACCAACGTGAAGTCGGAATTCAAACCGATCTCCACGAAGATCCCCGGCGTTCAGTTCACGGAGCTTCTGCCGAAGCTCGCCACGGTGAATGACAAATTCACCATGATCCGCTCGATGAGCTACACGCCCAATGGCCTGTTCAATCACACGGCGGCCATCTACCAGATGATGACGGGCTACACGACGGACAAGGTCAGTCCCAGCGGCCAGCTCGAGCCCCCCAGCCCCAAGGATTTTCCGAACTTCGGTTCCAACATCATCAAGATCCACCCGCTGGATGTTCCCATGCTGCCATTCGTGATGCTGCCACGCCCGCTTCAGGAAAGCAATGTCGTCGGCAAGGCCGGCACCGCCGGATTCCTCGGCAAGGCCTTCGATCCCTATACGCTCTATCCCGACGGCGATGACATGGACATGGCCAAAATGGAACGCATCCGCATCGATGACCTCCAGCTCCGGCCCGATGTCTTCACGGTCCGCCTTCAGCGCCGCGCCCGGCTCCGCGACGCCCTTTCGAGCCAGATGAAGGAGATGGAAAAAGCGGTCTCGTCATGGCAGCTCGACGATTACTACGACCGTGCCCTCAATCTCATCGTGAGCGGCCGCGCCCGCGATGCCTTCGCCCTGAGCAG
>CAZSDE010000533.1:0-2893 GCA_964605435.1 uncultured Akkermansia sp. | reverse complement strand
CATAAAGCGCCCGCGATTCCGGACCACCGGACGGCAGCAGCGATTCCGCTCCGCCCGCGTTCTTCGCTGCCACGTGGAACTGCACCACGGTTCCAGCTGTCTGACCAGGCACCACGGCACTCCAGCGCCCCGCATTCTGCGTCATGGGGAGTTCCTGAAAGTCGCCACTCACACGGTAGCGCAGCACCACCGATGCCACTCCCCTCGCATCCTCAGCCGTAACCGAAACTGTCACGCTTTCCCCAGGCAGCGGCAGCACGGGTTCATGCCGCAGGGCACTCAGCGCCGGGCCGACCACTCCCGGTGCGGCCGGCAGCCGCTCCGGCACCGGCAACTCAATGGCCCGCCCGATCTTGGAATAGTACGCCCGCACCTCGAGCCGCGGCAGCCCGCTGATCCAGCGCGCCCGGAACGAAACCTCGTACGTCTGCCCATTCACCACCGCCACATTCCCCGCAAAGGTCGTCTCTGCATGATTGTGATTCGTCTCGGCAGGCCCAGTCGCCACAAGGCGCAGCACGTTCCCCTGCGCCCCGTCACTGACAATGGTACTCGCAGCATGATTCCCCAGAAACCGCCACGATGCCGCCGTATCAAAGCTGCCATTCCGCATCAGCTCGGCCCGCACACCATCGGGATCACGCACCACACTGAGGTCGTCCACATGACACACGCCCGCATCCAGCATGCCAAGGCGCAGCTCATTCCAGAAGGTCGGACCGATAGGCTGCGCCGCCACCATCCGGTAACGGAATTCCTGCATGGTGCTCCGCTGACTCTCATCGCTCGCTACCCACGAACCAGGATGAGCATTGTCCGCCGCCGGGTCCCGCAGTTCCAAGGTCGAACCATTTCCATCAGCCAGCGACGGCCACCGCCCGCCATGTTCATAGAAAACTTCATCCGCCGGATTACCCACGGCATCCTCCAGCACAATCCGCTCGCCCCGGTTGCTCAGCTGACCACTGAAATCGCCCAGCACTACCACGCCCGGCCACTTGGCCCGCAGCGCAGCGGCCCCGTTGCTCACCACCAGATACCCCCCGGCCGGCAGCGAGGTCCCCGCCGGAATCCGGTAACTGATTCCTTCACTGAATTGCCAGCCACTCAGGTCCACCGCCGCCGTACCCCGGTTGTGCAGTTCAATCCATTCCTCCTCGCTCCCGGGAAAATGATACATGATCTCGCTGATCACCACGTCGGCATTGAGCGCAAACTGCGCCGCGGACCCGAAGGAGGCAGCCGTCGGCACCAGCATCCGCCCCGCCCCGTCCAGCGCCCGGCCCGTCGCCTTGACCACCGCCACATCCGCCAGTTCCTGCGACCCCGGGCTGAAGAGGAAAAGCCGGTCATCAACCCCCGGACGGAAACCCAGCACGGATTCATCCAGTACAAGGAATTCACCGGGAGCCAGCGTACGCGCCCCAAGTACATGCCCACCCTGCGGCGCGTCACTGCCGGACAGTCTCCAGCCCCCCAGCTCCACAGGCACCTTCCCAAGGTTGCTCAGTTCGACCCTCCAGACTCCGTCGGCTGCGCCCGCCAGTTCCGTGATCCTCACGCCGCTTTCCGTGGCCGCAGGAATGATCTCGCGACGCTCCAGCCCCGCCCCCCAGAGAACATCCGGTTCCTGCGGCCCGTAAACCTCCAGTTCATCCACACACGCCCCGCTGCTCACCCCATTCCCCGGCACAATCACCCGGATCCCGGTCATCTCGACAGGCGCAAAGGCATAGACATGACGCAGCGCCGGCGACCCAAGGGCCGCATTCACCGTGATCGTTCCCACCGTCGTCCATGACGCCTCCGGAGTGGCCGCCGTCGGCCCCGGCACAGTCGTGTACTGCACCGTATAAATTCCCTCGGCCCGGTCCACAAACGACCCCGTATTGTCACGCCCGAAGGCCACACGGCCCACCAACCGCGGCGACGCAAAGGCAATCCCCGCAAAGGAATTCGCGGAATTCCCAATCCACGAATTCGGATTGCCGTAAATGCCGTCGTTCAATCCCCCGATCGTATGGGTCGGCGCAAACGATCCATTCCCCAGCAGATCCTTCGCAAAAGCCGTCGCTCCAATCGCCAGATTCGTGGCCGCATTCATCTTTCCGCCCGTCGCCATGAGCGTAAACACCGGAGCCGGCGGCGGCACGGTCGGCCCAGCCTCCAGTTCATCAATGCACGCCCCATCCGTAAAGCTGTTCCCAGGACAACGCAGCCGGATCCCCGTCGCCTGTACCTCCGGAAAACCATACAGCCGCCGGATCGAATAGGTCGACCCATTCGAGGGATAGGTCACACTGCCAATCACCGTCCAGTTCGTGGTCGCCGCATTCGGATTGGGCACGGTCGTGTACTCGAGCGTGTACGTCCCAGCACAGCGGTCCGTGAATTGCCCGGTGCTGTCGCGCCCCCATGCCACCGAACCCAAAGCCACGGACTGAGCCCCGAAGCTGATCCCGCAGAATGAATTGAGGGAATTCCCGATCCACGACGAGGCATTGCCATACGTGCCATTGTTCAATCCGGCAATGCTGTGCGTCGGTGCCGCCGGAATGACATCCTTAGCAAAAGCCACCGCCCCCGCCGCCCGGGAATGATTGACCGCCATGATCGAACCACCCACCTGCAGCAGATTCAATCCCGTCCCCCCGGAACCCCCAGGCACGAGCAGACGCCCGGCCTGATGCACTTCCGCACTCACCGTATTCACCCCGGCACGGATCAGCCGCGACGGAATCTCCAGCACAGTTTCCTCGGCCTGCCCAACCTCATCCTGCGATGCCGTCGCCGCCGTGACCTCTCCCGGTGCCATGCCTCGGCGCGCCACCTCGGTTCCATTCACGTAAATGACCGCCCCATCGTCAATCATGGCACGCAGCGTGAACACCTG
>CAZSDE010000532.1:0-2898 GCA_964605435.1 uncultured Akkermansia sp. | reverse complement strand
CCGTTTCGGCCGCGGTCGACGCCGCAACGGCCGAACCCCTCAAAGGGTCTTTGGAGGAAGGGCCTGTCCCACTGTCGGCTCTTGGAATCGAAGGCATCCACCGCGTGGAGGCGTGGCCATCTCCCGGTGCGGTTCCGTTCCCGGAGCGGAGGATCCCGCAAAAGGCCTGTCCATCTGTCAGCCCCGCAGCGGAGAAAAGGCCTGTCCGGTAGTCGGTTTCCGATCTACGATTGACTCATTGTAAGTTCCCTGGGATCTCTCGTGGTGAATGCATCGCAGACGAAGCGGGTGGTGATTGCGGGAGGGAGTGGTTTTCTGGGCGTCTCGCTGGCCTGTCATCTGTCCGCCGCGGGGTGGCAGGTCACGATCCTGTCGCGGAATCGGCCGCGACCGGAGGGACCGTGGCAGCATGTGGTCTGGGATGCGCGGTCGGTGGGCGCATGGGTTGGGTGTCTGGATGGCGCGGCTGGGCTGGTCAATCTTGTCGGCCGCACGGTCGACTGTGTGAAGACGCCCGAGCATTGCGACGAGATTCTCCGGTCCCGGGTCGAGGCTACCCGGGCGTTGGGCCTTGGCTGTCGTTCGGTGGCTGCGCCGCCTCCTGTGTGGGTGCAGATGAGCACGGCGCACATTTACGGTGACCCGCCGAGCGTGTGGTGCGACGAGGACAGTCCGCCTGGGTATGGGCTGGCTCCCACGGTCGGGATCGCGTGGGAACAGGAGTTTGCGCAGGCGCTGCTGGCGCAGCAGCGCGGCGTCGTGCTGCGGACAAGCTTCGTGATTGGCCGGGTCCGCGGGGCCGGCGGCGGGGCGCTTTCCAAACTCGTGCCGCTCGCCCGGTGCGGCCTTGGCGGCACCGTCGGCAGTGGCAGGCAGGGGATGAGCTGGATTCACGAAGTCGATATGAACCGGCTCTTCGAGCGTGGCCTGAGCGACGGGAGCATGCGCGGCGTCTACGTGGCCAGCAGCCCGCATCCGGTGAGCAATGCCGAATTCATGCGCTGCCTCAGACACGCGGTGCCGTGGCCCAAGGTGCCAATCGGCTTGCCTGCCTTCCCATGGATGGTGAGGATCGCCGCCCCCCTCCTTCTTCGCACCGATCCAGAAATCGCTCTCTATGGCCGGTACGTCACGAGCAGCCGACTGGAACGCGAAGGATTCGTCTTCTCCTATCCACGCCTCCCCGAAGCCCTCGACGCCTGCTTCTAGTGCAGCCCGGAGTACCACCCGATCAGGGGTCAGTCCTAATTGTCGCAGGGGTCAGTTCTAATTGTCGCCGGACACGCGGGTTCCGGGCCGCGCTTACAAAAGGCCTGTTCATCTGTCAGCGGTTCGCCCCCCCCACCTGTGGAGAGAACGTGGAGAAAAGGTCTGTCCGATAGCCTGGAACCGCGAACCATGACGCGCGGAATGCCGCGGAGAGGTCTGGCCAACAGACTGGAACCCGGCCCGGGTCCGGCGACAAAAGGACTGTCCACTTGTCGTGTCGGCGGCTGCCAGGCGGTCTGTCCATTGATTCGGGTGATCGGCCTGCGGGGGATCGCCCGAAGACTCTCCGGGTCAGCGAAGCGGGGCACCGCGGTAGCTCTTCATTGCACACAGTAGTTGTGTGCAGAAAAACAGTGCGAACTTTTCTTGACGTCTTGCTACATCTGCCGTATGCAATCCCATGGCCCGCCCCTCGCTCCTCAGCAGCACCCCGTCGCCGTTCCAGTCGCTCGGTGCATCTACTGAGTCAACTGGCAAAAGTGAAGCTGTCGGTGCACATTGTTGTGCGGGTGGGAACGGCAAACGGCGGGCGTGGTGTGGTCAGGTTGCGGTGACTCCGGAAACCTTCTGCCGTTGGCTGGGCGGATGTTCTGTTCTTTCGGTATGGTGACGGTTCCGCTGCGGGAGGTGGCATCGGTTCGCATGGGGTTGACCCTGCGGGGCCGGGAGGCGACGCGGCCGGATCCAGCGGGCACGTGCTGGCTCGTGCAGATCGGGGACATTGATGATCACGGTGGGCTGAGCGACGCTGCGCTGCTGCCATTCACGCCGGGAGTGGCGGTGAAGGAGGGACATTTTCTGAAGCCGGGGGATGTACTGGTCCCGAATCGGGGAACGCGGTGCGTGGCGGTTGTGTTCGATCGTCCGGAGCGGACGGTCCTGGCTGGCTCGCAGTTTCTGATTGTCCGGCCGGAGGGAGGTCGGCTGGTGTCAGCGTTCCTTGCGTGGTATCTGAGCAGTCCGTCGGCGACTGCGCATCTCAATGAATTCCGGTGTGGATCGGTGGTGCCCACGCTGCCCCGTGGGGCGCTCGAATCACTTGTCATTCCGCTGCCCAGTCTGGCAAAACAATCGGCTGTGGCTGCGCTCCATGTGCTGGCGGTCCGGGAACAGGCCCTCCGGGCTGAAATCAGCCGTCTTCGTGCCACGCTCGTTCAGCAGCAGCTTCTGAGCACCCTTACCACACCCTGAATCCATCCTTTAGAATCCATCCTTTATCATGTCCAAAGTCAACCAATCCGAAATCAACGACGTCGCCTGGCGAGCCTGTGACACCTTCCGTGGCGTTGTGGATGCCGAGAACTACCGGAACTACATCCTTGTGATGCTCTTCTGGAAATACATGTCGGATGTCTGGCGGGACCGGCGCGACGCGTACACCAAGGAATACAACGGCGACGAGCAAAGGGTGCGGCGGCGGCTATCCCGCGAGCGCTTTCAGCTTCCTGACGGCTGCGATTTTGATTCGCTATACGGGCACCGCAACGAACCTGACATTGGGGAACGGATGAATGTCGCGCTCGCCGGCATTGAGGAAGCCAACAAGGCGAAGCTGGAGGGCGTCTTCCGCGAAGTGGATTTCAATTCGGAATCGAAGCTCGGGCAGACGCCGGACCGCAATGCCCGTCT
>CAZSDE010000531.1:0-2900 GCA_964605435.1 uncultured Akkermansia sp. | reverse complement strand
CTCCATCATGCCACGAGGGAGCATTGATCCGGTAGCCCATGACGCCCGGGGCCGGAACAAGCGTCGCAAGGTCGCGGAAAATGCCGGTTTCGCTCAGCTTCCGCGGGAAAGCAGGCGCATCCTCGGCCCGGGGCGGCGCGGGATCGAGCCGGAGCACGGCATTGCCAAGGTGATCGGCGAGCAGAATGTCGCCCGCTGCATTCGTGCCGAATCCGGCAATGGCCGCGGGCGTATCAGCCAGTTCCCGTTGCCACGAAAGCTTCTGTCCGTCGTGCCGCGCAGCCCAGACACGACCGGTTCCGTAGTCGCCATAGAGGTAGGCTCCGGTGAGTTGCGGAAAGCGTTCGCCGCGGTAGACAAAGCCCCCGGTGAGCGACCGGAAGGCGGCGTGGTCGTGCTCGATCGTCGGCGCAGTGAAGGCGGCGGGCCCGCTCAGTTTGCCGGGCTGGAAGAGGCGGCTTCCTTCGTATTCGCTCCATCCATAATTCGCTCCCCGTTCGAGCAGGTGGGCGTATTCGCGGAGGTCCTGTCCGTTCTGCCCGACCCAGATCTGTCCGCTCACGGGATCGTTCGTGATCCTCCATGGATTGCGCAGGCCGTAGGCCCAGGTTTCCGGCCGCATGCCTTCCCTGCCAACGAAGGGATTGTCGGCGGGCACGCGGTACGCTTCGCCCTCAGCGGCTCCGTCGACATCGATCCGCAGAACCTTGGCAAGCAGCGATCCCGTATTCTGCCCGGCATTGAGGGCATCGGAATTGGGCGATCCATCGCCACTGGTCACGTAAAGCATGCCATCGTTTCCGAATACCGCAGCGGCTCCATTGTGACCGTTGCTCGGCCATTCCATGATGACCCGGCGCGACGCTGGATCGATCGGCCATGGAGCTTCCCGCGACATGGTGTAGCGAACGATCCGGGAATGATGCGCGTCTCCCGGCCCCCGGCCGTTGGTGCCGACGTACAGGTGGCCATTGGCGGCGAACTTCGGATGGAAGCACAGGCCGTAGGCCAGTTCCCCGTCGCCCGGAATCACGAGAACGTCCTCTACTTCACTTGCCCCGGGATCGTCCCGGAACCTCCGGATGACACTGCGGTATTCTTCCCATGCGTAGTTTTCGATGACGAGGATGCGGTCGCTTCCCGGCTGTCTTTCCAGAAACACCGGACGCTTGAGCGGGAGCCGGGGATAAGCGGGCACGGCCACCATTTCCGCCAGTCCATCAGGAGAAACACGCAAGGCAGCACTGTTCCAGCGCACGTCGGCAGCAGCAAGGCCCGCCATCGCAGGGACCAGCACGATCAGGGAACTCCATGACACCATGCCAGCCACCGTATCCAGTCCCGCCGCCGCCGGAAAGCCCGGACTACCACCAGATGCGGAATCTTTCCGGCTTGGCTTCCGCGCCCCGGCACGGCAGCATGCGCCGTCCCTTCACCACAATGGCTTCCCCGAAATTCTGTCTGTTCGTTGTCACGGCCGCCATGGCCACTGCGCCGGCCCCCGCAGCCATCGATCCCACACGCTTCAGCCGCACTGCGGTCGTGACCGACTGCGAAGACCCCATGCAGATCGACTTTGCGACGGATGGCACGCTCTTCTTCATTGAGCGACGCGGGGCAGTGAAATGGCGCGCTCCGGATGGCCGCACGGGCACCTCGGGAATCATTCCATCCTTTGCGGAAGCGGACGCCGGAGCCCTCGCCATCGTCCTTGGCCGCGAGGCCGCCAGCAGCCGACATATTTTTGTGCTTTACACTCCGGCGGAACTTCCGCGCCGACTCGTGCTCGCCCGCCGCACCCTCAGCGAGGACCGCTCCCTGCTCGCCACGGACGCCAAGGTTCTCCTCGAAATCCCCCTCGAATCATCCATCGATCCCTCGCACTGCGGCGGCGGCCTCGCATGGGATCACCAAGGCAATCTCCTCATCGGCACAGGCGACAACAGCCCGCCCCAGGACACTCCGGCGGTCCATCCGACGGAACGTGTGCGCGATTCCCGGCGCTCGGCCGCCAATCCCCACGACCTGCGCGGCAAGATCCTCCGCGTCCGCCCGGAACCGGATGGCTCCGTCACCATTCCGTCAGGCAATCTCTTCAGCGACCCCGCCGACGGTCGGCCGGAAGTCTTCGCCATGGGCGTCCGCAATCCCTTCAAAATTTCCTGCGACCCAGTCACGGGGTGGATCACATGGGGCGACGTCGGTGGCAATGTCGACACGAAACTCGGCCTCGGCCCGGAAGGATTCGACGAGATCAATCTGACGGCGGGCCCGGGATTCTTCGGCTGGCCTTTCTGCTCGGGAAACAATGCTCCATGGCGGCCCTTCGATGGCAAAACCCGTCAGCCCAACGGACCCTTCTGGGACCCGGCCGCGATCACCAATGACAGCCCGGCCCTCGCAAAAGCAGTCGCATTGCCTCCCGCCAAACCAGCCCTCATCTGGTACGGTTCTGCGCCGTCGGCCGAATGGCCATTCCTCGGCAGCGGCGGCCGCAGCGTCACGGGCGGCCTCATCTACCGCCGACCCGCCACGGCGGCCACCGACGCTCTTCCCGCGGAACTCGATGGCCAGCTCATCTTCGCGGAATGGATGCGCAACTGGCTGGCAGCCGCCACGCTCAAGCAGGATGGATCCCTCGCCGCGGCGGCCCCGTTCCTCACGAATCTCACATTCCGCAAACCCGCCGCCCTCGCGACCGGCCCGGACGGCGCGCTCTACATCGCGGAAATGGGCGACCGCTGGACGGGCAACCGCGACAGCGTCATCACGCGCATCAGCTACAACACCGGAAACCGTCCGCCCGTCGCCGCCATCCGCGCCCCCCTGACCGCCGGGGCCGTCCCGCTCAGCATCGCCCTCGATTCTGCAGAAAGCCGCGACCCGGATGGCGATACCCT
>CAZSDE010000530.1:2079-2901 GCA_964605435.1 uncultured Akkermansia sp. | reverse complement strand
GCAAGGACGGTCCCGGTCTCGTATCCGCCGCCCGGTCTCAGATCGGCAAGACGGTCCGCTACGACCCGGCCTACGTGCCCCTCAAGTATCCAGGCGGCGATGTACCCGCCGACCGCGGTGTCTGTACGGACGTCCTCATCCGCGCCATGCGCTCGGCATGGAAGATGGATCTCCAGCAGATCGTGCACGAGGATATGGCCCGGAACTTCTCCGCGTACCCTAAGCTCTGGGGCCTGCGCAGGACGGACCGCAGCATCGATCACCGCCGCGTCCCGAATCTCGCCACCTGCTTCCGCCGCAGCGGCTGGAACCTTCCCGTCACGAAATCTCCCGGAGATTACCGCCCCGGCGACATCGTCACCTGCACCGTGCCACCGAACCTGCCGCATGTCATGATCGTGAGCGACCGCAGCAGCCCAGACGGTCATCCCCTCGTGCTCCACAATATCGGAGCCGGCACCCGCGAAGAAGACTGCCTCTTCCGCTTCCCCCTCACCGGCCACTTCCGCAGACCGGAATCCTCCGCAGGAAAATCCGCCGCCGCTCCACCACGTCCGGCACCCTGATTTCCCGCCGAATCCTGCTTCCTCAGGAATCCGGCTGCGCTGCTCCGAGATTCCGCAAGAGGCCAGCGAGAAATCCATCATCGGGATCCGCATGCTTTGGCCGCGCTGGTGGCTGCCGCTTCGCTTTGGCCGCAGGCTTCGGTGCGGGAGCAGACTGCGGCACGAGACCATCGCGTTCCATCTTGCGGATCGTCACCGTGACCACATCCCCGAGCGAGTAGCGGTCAAGAATTCCGGCAATCGCATTGCGCACGTC
>CAZSDE010000530.1:1072-2069 GCA_964605435.1 uncultured Akkermansia sp. | reverse complement strand
ATGAGCATGCGCAGCCCGCAGTGGTCCGGATCCGGACAGGTGCAGGCTTCATAGGCCGTCTCGCTGGCACAGCCGATCGGAGCCAGCTTGCCATCAAGAAACCGCACGAGTTCCCCCATCTTGACCTTTGCCGGATCACAGATCAGCCTCGCCCCGCCCGCCTTGCCTCGGATGCCTTCCACGTATCCTTCCGACTTGAGATCCGCGAGAATGTTCTCCAGAAACTTCGCCGGAATCCGCTCGCCCTCCGCCAGCCTCGACACGCTCACAATCGGCGTCCCCAGCCGGGAAGCCACCCCCAGCCGGATCAGCGTGCGCAGGGCGTATTCGCCGCGTTTGGTAAGCTTCATGATGTCAGGTTACCGACCAAATGCAGCGACGCAACCCGCGGAAGTCCGTATCGGGACGACGCTCCGTGGGCGATGGGTGGGCGCAAGCGCCCGTCGCGTCGTCTGGCCGCATCTGATGGACGGGCCTCCCTATGGAATGCGGAAAGTGAGTCCGCTGTAGGGACACTTGACCTGTGTGCCCGGTGCTAATCCTTCCACATCGACCATGCCGGCCTCCGGGGCATAAGGGCTGTGCAGCATGCCCGGCCGGTCACCTGCCGGAATCCCCTGCGGCAGTTCCAGTTCGATGGGCTTGCCGGAAGGGTCCGTCATGACCGGAGCGACCGCGAGGCAATCGATGCTCCCATCGTCACCGGGCGGGCGACGCAGCAGGCCGCCCGCACCCGACGCCATTTCGATCACGCTGCCGTATCCGGGAAACTCTGGTCCACTGGCCGTGCCTTCATCGATCCCGAGATGCAGGGCCATCCGATCCATTCCGGTGGGCACTGCAAGAATCGCCACGCGCGTTCCGCCGACGGTCAGCATGGCGTTCTGAAACGGCTGCATCGCCATCGATGGTGCGGCCACGGTGGTGACGGCTTCTTCCTTGCCCAGCAATTCCATGGCGTCGGCGAACGCGCTGCCCTTCATGACCCGGTGTACCA
>CAZSDE010000530.1:0-1062 GCA_964605435.1 uncultured Akkermansia sp. | reverse complement strand
TTGCCATCCTGCGGATCCCATGCCTCGGCGCGGATGCCGCGGAGCAGCTCCGGTGCCCCCTGCGAAGCCGCTGGCTCCGGTCTTTGCCCGTCTGCACGAGACGCTGCGCCGGGAGCCAGTTTCATGAGGGTCAACTGCACCACGACCGTGCCCCGGACTTCCTGCATCCCGCGGCGGGCGACTTCGATGGCCTCCAGCGATCGGGCGGGGCCGCTGACCCGGACACTATCTCCATCCCGCTCCAGCAGCAGTCTACCTTCACCGATGGGTGGTGCCCCCACTGATTCCCAACGCAGAGATTCTTCGCGAAGATTCGGGTCCGTGGGTTTGCCGGTGAGCAGCAGCAGCAAGTCCCGGACACTGCCGGAGGGCAAGGTCAACGTGCTTTCCGCGTTGTCCGCGGAGCCATTTCCTTCTGCAAAGACGATGACGTCTCCGTCGAGCGAAAACTCCGTGCCGGTCTGCGCTGCCATCATCTGCAGGAGGGTCCATGCAGGCAATCCCACCGGCAGATTCAGATGCACCGGGGCGTCTCCAGCCGCACGCACATCCACCTTGGGCGTCCTGCCACCCGGCAGAGCGAGGGCACGGCTCAGCAGCAAGGCCGCCTCTGCCAGAGACCCACGGAGAGCGACCCCGGCAAACCGGGAACGCAGGACGCTCTCCATGTCCATCGTTTCACGTTGGCCTGTCTCCGTCGGGCGCAACTTCGGGGCTCCCTCCAGCGGGGACACGGCCACGACCGGTCTCGGCCGCAGGCCAATTCCTTCACGGCCGTCATGGTCCGGCGGCCACAGGGCCCAGGTGATCAAACCGACCGCCACCGCAGCCGCGGCGGACCGCCGTACGATCGGCTGGCGCACGGCATCCCTTGCCCGCATGAGCCACCATGGTTTCGCCAGCATCGCTGCGAGTTCCGCCCGGCGGTCGGCATCGCTCCGTCCCATGCCACGCAGCAGCGCTTCGGTGCGGCACAATCCAGCAAATTCTCCCGCGCGCCCGGGATCGCGCAGCGTTGCGCTGAGGATCCGCCTCGTCCCTTCATCAGCGGTGCCCTCAAGC
>CAZSDE010000529.1:0-2910 GCA_964605435.1 uncultured Akkermansia sp. | reverse complement strand
GAAGGTCGGCGCATTGGATGAACTGGAGAAGTTCCTCAGCGACCCCGACCCACGACTGCGTCGCGCGGCGCTCGATGGCCTCATTGATTGGCGATACTGGTTCGGCCCGGGTGACGAATCCATCTCCAGTGCACAGTTCACTCCCGGGATGCTGGCCGCCATCATCAGAATGCTCTCCGATTCCGAGGAATCAGGGTATGTCAAATCCGGTGCACTGATGGCGCTCAAGCTCGCCCCGGCCGGGGAGATCCAGGAGCGCTACAAGCTCATCGAGCCATGGATCAAGCACTCCGACTGGTGGATGCGCGAGGGTGCCTTCGCGGCGCTCTCCGGCCTCGCGAAGGATGATGCGCTCTACATCAAGATCCTGCCGACGCTCCTCGATATGTCGACCAGCGAGAATCACACCATGCCCCGCGAGTGGATGAAGAATCATTTCGAAGAGATGCTGCGGACAAGGAAGCCGGATAGCGAGGCAGGCAGGCTCATCATCGCGGGAATGAAGCAAGCCGTGTCGGACACCGAGATTAAGAGCGGCGTTCGTTCCGCTGAAGGTGCTTACAATGTCATGGAAGCGGTCAAGCTCTGCCTGCAGACGGATCCTACCCTCGCCGCACCACTGGCGATGGCCGTGCAACCCCGTTTCGGCGACTTCAGCACAGACGATCTTGTGAATCTTGTCGGAGCGCCTTCCGCACATCCCGCGGGGAAGCCGTTCGGCCTTTATACCGTGCTTGAGAAACTCGAATCCAAACAACGCGCGGATCTCCAGAAAGTGCTCCTGCAGACCTACCGGCCCGAATTGCTCAAGCGATTCCGCGCCGACAAGGAGGCAAAGCCAGAACTGCTGAACTCCATCATTGACCTGACGAAGATCGCGAATCCCCAGGCAGGCTGGAAGCCCGTCGGCAAAGTGCCGCCTGCGGAGCGCACATGGAGATTCAAAGCCTTCAATGCCCCGGCTGAAGAAGACCAGCTCCCCACACGGGAGAGAAGACGCTTCCGAGACTTCACGCTGCCCGATAGTCTCAAGGACTGGTTCAAGCCCGGGTATGACGACAGCAAATGGACATCAGGCCGTGCACCCATCGGGATCGGCACCTTCAAATCGGGCGATGCTTTCTTCCCCAATCAATCCGATTGGGGCGAAGGGGAATTCATCGTCGCACGCACCACTTTTGACATCGACGCCCTCGACTTCGATTCCTACCGGGTGAGCATCCTATGCCCTCAGGGATTCCGCATCTATCTCAACGGCCATGAGATTGCAGTCTATGGCTGGTGGCAGGACAAGCCGCACTATGCCCCCTGGGACTCCAGTGCCTCCCAACACTTGAAGACCGGCACCAATACGATCGCGGTCTACAGCAACGTCGCTTACGATGAGTCCACGAAAGCGTCCTACGGCCAGGTGGACTGCCTGATCGAGGGCTTGAGGTTCTCTGACCTTGACTGAAATGCCTTCACCCGGATCTGATTCTTGAACAGATCAGCCATTCTCCCCGCAGCTATCCCCTGCGCCCTCACGTCATTCATCACCGCCAAGTCACTAAAGTTCTTCGTTCCGACCGGGCAATCCAAAATGGAAGAAGAACTTTGAACTTCATGGAAAGCTGACTGCCGGCTATGGATCAATGCGGGGTCCAGTAGCCGGACAAACCCGGCACCAATATCGGGCCGGAATTCACCTTCGGCCTCACCATGGATGCAGCCCTCGAGGAACCGGTTATCGTCATCAAGGCGGCATGGGGCGGACTGACCTTGAACACCAACTTCCGTCCTCCCAGCGCCGCTCCCTGCGTGTTACCAAAGCAGACGCTGGAACTTTGGGCCCAGTACCCCGAGGGTGCCCACGGCGTTCCTCCTGCCGCTGAGCGGGAAAACTGGTGCGCCGGCTCCGAACGCCGCTGCAACGCCATGAGCGCAACTGTTACAAGCCCGTGGCGGCCTGAACGCCGATGTGCTGGCGGCTCGTGTGGGCGAAGCCATGGGCCCGGATGACATCCCCTGCGTGGACCATCGGCAGCTTGCCCATGGAAGAAAAAAAACCGCCCGGACCATTGCTGATCCGGGCGGCTGAGTTGGTGGGACTATGGCTGGGCTGATGCGATTACATCATGCCGCCCATGCCGCCGCCGTGGTCGTGACCGTGGCCGGCGTCTGCCTTCTTCTCTTCTGGAATCTCGGTGATGAGGCATTCCGTGGTGAGGAGGAGACCGGAGATCGACGCGGCGTTCTGGAGAGCGCTGCGGGTGACCTTGGTCGGATCGACGACGCCCGAGGCGATGAGGTCCTCGAACTTGCCGGTGGCGACGTTGTAGCCTTCGCCGCCCTTGGCATTCTTGACGTGTTCCACGATGAGAGCGCCTTCGACTCCCGCGTTGGCGGCGAGGGTACGGAGAGGAGCTTCGATGGCGCGGCGCACGATGTCGGCTCCGGTGGCTTCGTCACCCTTGAGCTTGAGGCCATCGAGGGCCTTCTGAGCGCGGAGGAGAGCAGTACCGCCGCCGGGGACGATGCCTTCTTCCACCGCAGCGCGGGTGGCGTGGAGGGCGTCTTCGACACGGGCCTTCTTCTCCTTCATTTCCGTTTCGGTGGCAGCACCGACGTGGATCACGGCCACACCACCGGCCAGCTTGGCGAGGCGTTCCTGGAGCTTTTCGCGGTCGTAGTCCGAGGTGGTTTCCTCGATCTGGCGCTTGAGCTGGGTGACGCGGCCCTGGATGGCGTCCTTCTTGCCGGCTCCTTCCACGATGACGGTGTTTTCCTTCTCGATGGTGATGCGCTTGGCGCGGCCGAGTTGGGTGACTTCGATGGACTCGAGTTTGAGGCCGAGGTCTTCCGTGATGCACTGACCACCGGTGAGGATGGCGATGTCTTCGAGCATGGCCTTGCGGCGGTCACCGAAGC
>CAZSDE010000528.1:0-2912 GCA_964605435.1 uncultured Akkermansia sp. | reverse complement strand
GCCTGTCCTGAGGGGTTTTCTATGCGCCTGGCGGTCCTGAAGCCCACGCCGGTGGTGCTGCGGTGAATCGGACCGTCTCTCCGCTGACCGGATGGCGGAACGCAATCATGGCCGAATGCAGACAGAGCGGTGGGTCGCCGAGCGCGGCCGTGATGGCGGTGCCGACCTTGCGTTCCGGAAGATAGAATGGATCGCCGACAATCGGGTGTCCGGTTTGCCAGAGGTGCGCGCGGATCTGATTCGTCCGGCCCGGCCGCGGCATCGCCTCGACAAGGGAAGTGCCGTCATCCCAGCGGGCCAGCACGCGGAAATCGGTGCAGGCAGCCACGGCGTTGGCTTCGTCTTCCGGATCAATGCGTCCGGTTTCCTGGGGAATGGCATTGAGCGGGGCCTCGCTTCGGAAGGTCTCGCTGGCGGGGTGTCCATGCACTCTCGCAAGATAGCGTTTCTCCACTTCAGCCGACGCAAACTGCGGCTGCAGCAAGCCTGCCCAGCGGCGTGCCCGTGTGAGAACCATGACGCCGGTCGTGGAAGCATCGAGACGGTGCGCCGGACGGACTTTGTCCGGATGCACGGCAAGGTTGAGCAGATGGACAAGGGTATTGCGGTGAAACCGGCCGCCGGGATGCACAGGCAGGGGAGCCGGCTTGTCGACCACGATCAAGGCTTCATCCACGTGAAGCACGCGCACGGATGCATCCACGGGAGGCTCGATGTCCGCGGGAATGAGGTGGACGAGCCGTTGTCCGGCGCGGACCTTGTCATCAAGAGAAAGAGTGGTGCCGTCGGGACCGAGCAGGCGGCCCGCCGCTGCCACCGGGGCCCATTCCTCCGCCGGAACATGCGGCAGGATCCTTGCCAGAAACTCCGCCACACTGGCCCCGTTGCATTCCCCGGGGACATTCATGGGCCGGTGATTGTCGGCCGCCACGCTGCCAGGCAGAGGAACCGCCACCGCCATGAGCTTCTCCTGCAGGCGGACCCGGAGCCGTTCCGCGCGGCCTTCCGGCGGAAGCCAGCACTGCGGACAACTCACCCCCGGAACATAGTGAGGCGATTCCCGGTCGCCGGCCTGGAGTGGTGCCTGGCAGGCATAGCAGACCGTGCTGTCCGTCTCCTCAAGCATCGGATCCAGCCCGACCCGGTGGTCGAACACGAAGCACTCGCCATCGTAATGAGCACGGCCACATTTCTCGAAGTACTTCAGGATGCCGCCATCGAGCTGGTAGATCTCGCGGAATCCTTCTCGCTCCATGTAGGGACCGGCCTTTTCGCAGCGGATGCCACCGGTGCAGAACATGACGACCGGCTGGTCCTTCATTGATTCCGGCAGGGCGGCGACCGCCTTAGGAAAGTCGCGGAAGTGCCGGATGCCGGCGGGAACAGCCCCGCGGAACGTGCCCAGCTGCACTTCGTAATCATTCCGCGTGTCCAGCAGCACGAGCGGACGTCCTTCATCGAGCCATCGTTTCAGTTCCGCGGCCGCCAGTTTCGGCGACGTCCGCTGCGCCGGATCAATGCCCGGCACGCCAAAGGCAATGATCTCTCGCTTGATGCGCACGAGCATGCGCGAAAACGGCTGCTGCGAGCTGTAGCTGTACTTGGGAGTGAGTTCGCACAGTCCTGGAATGGCGCGCAGTTCCGCGAGCAGTTCCCCGATTTCCTGCGTGCCGCCGGCCACAAAGAGATTGATGCCTTCCGTGCTCAGCAGAATGGTGCCCTTGAGCGCGCGCGCGGCACAGAATTCCAACAACCGGACACGCAGGGGCTTGAGATCCTGCAGCGGGGCAAAAAGATAGGCGGCAATGTTCGTGACGCGCGTCATGACCGGACATGGCACGCAGGCCATGCCCGGTCCAGCCGGAAACATCGAAGTCGCTCAGGGCAGGACGGCCCGCAGCCGGAGGAACCTGCGGACGGAAGCCGGTGCCGGATCCTCGAAGGTCACGCGCACACGGCCGTCCGCGCCGGGGACCACCGCGAGAGCACCCGGAGGAAGTTCCGCGCCGCCGCCATCCGTCCATCCAGTTGCTGCCGGCCCCTTGCGGGCCACCGCCGTCCAACCATTCAGATCCGAGCCGCTCACGATTTCATAGCTGACGCCTTCGGCACCGTAGCCACCCGGTTGACCGGTCACGGCCAGTTCGAAGCTCATGGAAATCCGGCCTTCGGGGGAACGGGCGGCCAGGGGCAGGCGATCTGCACCGTGCGGGGCCGCGGCGGAACGAGGGTCTGTCCCCATGGCGAACTCCATGGCGTTTTCGAGTCCATCGGCGTCGGCGTCGGAATAGAGATCGGCGGGGGTGAAACCATTGGCGGCCAGCCATGCGGAGAGACTTCCCGGCGAAAGGACCCAGCCATCCGGTGTTCCGTAGAGCTGCGCCGAAGCCTTCCAGCTCGGGTACGATCCGTAGTCGGCAATGCTGATGCCGCTGCTCACGAGTTCGAGGCTGTAGCCAGAGCCGTTGGTATCCTGCCAGTTGGCCTCGTAGCGGAACGAGAGGACATTGGCATCCCATGGCGATGGCAGACGCAGCGTGATCGTTTCCCCACTGTTATCGAGTGATCCACTGAAGGAGCCTCCGACATTCAGTCCGGAACCGTAGCGCGACACAAAGGCTGCGGAATTGCGCACGAGCACAACCTCGGCTCCCGGAGCCAGTGACGAACCGGCCGGGAACTCGAAACCGATCCCCTGCACGAAGCGCACACCGCTCAGATCAAGTGCCGTGCCGCCAGTGTTGACCAGCTCGATGAATTCGAAATCGCTTCCCCCGGCTGGGTTGTACATGATTTCCGTGATGCGCAGGTGATTGAGCACATTCCCGGCATTGGCGTAGCCGGGATCGGAACTGCCATTGGCGGCGCCCGCGGGCGGCAGCACGAAGAAGGCGAATCCGCCGACCCCGCCG
>CAZSDE010000527.1:0-2914 GCA_964605435.1 uncultured Akkermansia sp. | reverse complement strand
ACCCGCATGGTTCTCGAGAACGCGAAGATTGCGGAACAGAAGAACCTCAAGGTCGTCGTCGGTCTCCAGCGCCGCTACCAGGCCAACTACCGCGCCGCCAAGGAGCAGGTCAAACAAGGCCTCATCGGCGACATCATTTCCGCCCAGTGCTACTGGAACGGCGGCGGCATCTGGAAGGTCGACCGCAAACCGGACTGGAAGGAAATCCAGTATCAGGTCAAGAACTGGTACCACTTCGTGTGGCTCTGCGGCGACCACATCGCGGAACAGCACATTCACAACATCGATGTCATCAACTGGTTCATGGACGGTCACCCCGTGAGCGCCCAGGGCATGGGCGGCCGCGCGGTCCGCAATAACGCCAAGGAAACCCAGATCTTCGACCACCACTACGTCGAATTCGCCTACGACAACGGCGTCATCATGAACAGCCAGTGCCGCCACCAGCCGAACTGCTGGAACAGCGTCAGCGAAATCATCGTCGGATCGAAGGGCACACTCTACATCGACGGCGGCGGCGGAGCCAACATCAAGGACCGCTCGGGCAAGAGCATCTGGCGCTACCGTCCGCAGGGCACCGATGGCGATCCATACCAGAACGAACACAACGAGCTGTACGCCGCCATCCGCGACAACAAGGCGCTCAACAACGCCCAGTACGGCGCAGAAAGCACCTTCACGGCTATCCTCGGACGCTACGCCACCTACAGCGGCAAAATGATCAAGTGGGACGAAGCCCTCGCATGGAATAACAGCGAAATGCCAGCCAGCCTCGCCTTCGACGCCCCCGCCACGGTCAATCCAGACAAGGACGGCAACTATCCGTTCGCCGTTCCCGGCCAGTGCGATCCCTCGAAGCCAGGGGCCTACGCCTGACCCCGGGGCGCGGGATTTTCCCGCACCCGCACTAAGTCAGCCATCACCCCGCTGCGTTTCCGCGCAGCGGGGTGATCTTTTTTCCGGAGACTGCCTCCCCACTTGCCCTCCCCTTTCTCCCCAGCACCATGATCCCCATGGTGGCTCGACAGATTTTCTACTCAGGACGCGTGCAGGGCGTCGGTTTTCGTTATGCCACGCGCCGCATTGCGGCCGGATACGAAGTGACCGGCTGGGTCCGCAACCTTACGGACGGCAGGGTCGAACTTCAGGTGATGTCGCACGACGCCGGCGAACTCGATGCCTTCCTGCATGAGATTCAGGAAACGAGCGAACTGGCTAATCACATCAAGGACACGGAATCGCATTCCATTCCCCCGCTCGCGGACGTCCGCGGCTTTTCCATCCTCTGACCAAACGTTTTCCGCTCTTTCCCATGCCTTCGTCCACCGGCCGCTTCGCCCTCCTCTCGTTTCCCCTCGCTCCGCTCCGCTCGGTCGTTTCCCGGGTCGTTCCGAAATCGAAACTCGATGAACACCTCGGCAAGTCGGCCTATTCGGTCCGCCTCCTCCGCTACTGGTGGGCTGCCCAGGCGCTCGCCGCCGAGTCCAAACGCAAGGGCCGCCCGCTGCATGTGGTCGATCTCGGCTGCGAACGGGGCTGGCTCAAGCAATTCACCCCGGAAGGCACCGTGGCTCACTGGACGGGACTCGACTGGAACCCGCGGCGCGAAGCTACGGAGGTTGCCGGATACGACAAGGTGCTGCCGGCGAATTTCGACGAAACGCTGCCTTTGCCTGACGGCATGGCGGATGCGGTGGTAAGTTCCCATGTCTTCGAGCACCTGCCCCGCCCGGGCTACACCATGGCGGAAGTGAGCCGACTCCTCCGTCCCGGCGGAATTTTTCTTGGCTGCGCGCCCACCCTGCCGCATCCGGCCGCCACTCTGCGCGAACGCTGGTTCCGCCGCGAACTGGCCGCTGGACGCATCGTTCCCGGTGGCCACATCACCTGCCTTTCGCCCACCCGCTGGCGGCGGCTCTGCTACGAAGTGGGACTCGCCACGGAGTTTGCCACCGGCAGCCACGCCTTCCGCCGCACCGGCAGTTCCCTCGAAAACCATGCATGGTGGATCCGGCTCAACCAGTTCTGGGCCGCCCTCTTTCCATCGCTCGGCTCCGAGTGCTGCGTGCAGGCCCGCCGCGCCGAACCCCTCGTGAGCACGCCGCAGTCACTTCCCAAAGGCCACGGACGCCACCGCGCCCTCTGGATCGCTGCCGTCCTCGCCGTGCTCGCCGCCCTCGCCTTCGCCATCCGATTCCTCCTCAGCCGATGATGAAGAGAAGCTCCCGCTCCGGTCTTCCGGTTGCCAAGCCCCGCACCGGGCTCTAGTCCCTTTCCCCAGCCCCGCATGAAAGCCATTCTCGCACTCGAAGACGGTGTCCATTTCCTCGGTGAATCCTTCGGAGCCTCTGGCTCGACGACCGGAGAAGCCTGCTTCAATACCTCGATGACAGGATACCAGGAAGTCCTCACCGACCCTTCGTATCGCGGCCAGATCGTGGCCATGACGTACCCGCTCATCGGAAACTACGGCATCAATTCCGAAGACGATGAAAGCCTTCAGCCCCATGTGCGCGGCTTCGTGGTCGGTGAACTCTGCCGCCAGCCCAGCAACTGGCGCGCGGACAGCAGCCTCGATGACTACCTCCGGAAATGGAACATCCTCGGCATCGACGGCATCGATACCCGCCGCCTCACCCGCCACCTGCGCACCCGCGGGGCCATGCGCGCCTTCCTGAGCACGGAAATCCTCGACCCGGCGGAAGCCGCGGCCCGCGCCGCCGCCAGCAACCCGATGCAGGGAAGCGATTTCGTCCGCGAGGTCTCCACGGCTTCCTCCTACCTCTGGGACCCGGAAAACACCAAAAGCCGGGAATGGATCCTCGCCAATGGCCAGGGTTGGACGGCCCCGGAACTCCCCGCCCCCAAATACCGCATCGTCGCCTACGATTTCGGAGTCAAATTCAACATCCTG
>CAZSDE010000526.1:0-2918 GCA_964605435.1 uncultured Akkermansia sp. | reverse complement strand
CCCCACCCCCGCCAGTTCACGCTCACTCACCCTCACCAATGGCGGCCACGGCCTCGGCGCAGGCGGCGGTCCTCCGCGCAATAACCGCCTCCACATCCTCCCCCGGTTCTACCAGGACGGGGTCGCATGGAATGCCCTCGGCCCCGTCACCATCTGGTCGCAGGACAGCATGACAGTTCCCTTCGCCACCGGTGCCATGTCATGGGCTGCCACCGACCCCAGAGGATTCGGCACGCCCAATATCGTCGTCGGCAGAATCCAATGGGACGGCGACACCAACGGCGAAGATATCATCACGGTCGCCGCCTTCCGCGAGACGGATGCCCTCACGGAAGAAGCGTTCCTCAACCTCGTCGCCCTCAAGCCCGATCTCTCCAGCGCCAACTGGCTGGCCGCCAAACCGAACATCGACCAGTCCCAGCTCGATACCCTCAACCTCTCAGGCACCAAGTTCTTCATCGACGAAATCCGCATCGGTTCGTCCTTCAGCGACATCGTCGGCGCATCAGTTCCAGCCGCTCCCTTCGCCATCGTCTCCCATTCCTTCAACCCCGCCACCCGCGTCCTTACCCTCACATGGACCTCGGAACCCGGCGCGTCCTACTCGGTCCGCTATACCCGCAACCCAGCCGACTGGTCCCGCGAACTGGACGACAATGTTCCCGCCAGCAGCGGACCCACCACCACCAAATCCTATCAGCTCGCGGACTTCGGCCTCGGATCCGAACCCTCTCTCTTCTTCCGCATCCACCGGCGCTGAGGAGAAACCCCCGTCCCTCGCCGCAAAACCCAGTCCTGCGGAAGGACTACACAAGGGTATTCCCACTCCGTCGCCCGGCCGCCGCATCATTCAGATTCGCAATGGTCGTCTCGGAAATCGTGGTAACCGCTTGTTCCGTGAAGAATCCCTGGTGCCCGGTCACCAGCACATTCGGAAACCCCAGAAGCCTCGCCAGCACCTCGTCATTCATGGGCCGATCCGACAGGTCACGGAAGAATTTGCCCTCTTCCTCCTCGTAAACGTCCAATCCCACCCCACCCAGTTCGCCCCGCTCCACTGCCCCAATGAGCGCTTCCGTGTCCACCAGACCTCCCCTGCTGGTGTTGAGAAGATAGGCTCCCTTCTTCATGAGCGCTAAAGTCCGCGCATTGATCAGATGATGCGTCTCCGGTGTCAGCGGGATGTGCAGACTGACAATATGCGACTCCGCAAGGAGTGCATCCATGGGCACATAGCGAATCCCCAAAGCAGCCGCTCCGGGATGCTCCGCGCGGTCATGCGCCAGCAGCGGACAGCCAAAGCCCTTCATGATTGCCGCAAAGGCCATGCCAATCCGCCCCGTCCCCACCACACCCACGGTGCTGCCATGAATGTCACGCCCCATCAGGCCCGCCAGACGGAAATTGAATTCACGGGTCCGGTTGTACGCCCGGTGCACCCGCCGGTTCAAAGTCATCAGAAGGGCGACCGCATGCTCCGCGACCGCATACGGAGAATATGCCGACACCCGCCGCACCGTCAGCCCATGCCGGGAAGCCGCTTCAAGATCAATATTGTTATACCCCGTAGACCGCTGCACCACCACCCGCACCCCAAAGTCCGCCAGCTGCGCAACCACCCCCGCATCCGCACGGTCATTCACAAACAGACAGACCGCATCAAACCCCCGCGCCAAACCCACCGTCGTCAGATCCAGCTGCGCCTGCGTATACACCAACTCATGCCGGCCACCACCGGCAGCATTCGCGGCATCAAGGAAAATCCGGTCGTACGAACGGGCATCAAACACCAGAGTTCTCATGACCCGTGACTTTGCACAGAATGCCATCACCTGCACCCACTGATCCGGAAAATTGAACAAGCCCCGCCACGCAGAGCGAACGCCTCACGACTGCTTCACCGACTCCCACGCCTGCGTGAAGAGGTCCTTCACTGCCACCCCGGGATCTTCCAGCATGATCAGTTGATCGCCCTGCGGAATCCGGAAACAGGGATGATTCCGCAGTTCCGCAGGAATCAGACCGGCCGCCGCGGCATTCGCCGTCGGATACCCAGTGCCCTCGGAAATGCGCGCAGCCACCGCGGGCCGCAGAATGTACTCGAGAAACTGATGCGCCTGCACCTTCCGGGGGGATTCGCGCAGCACACAGAGACAATCCATGTTGAAGACCGATCCCTCGGCAGGAAGGAAAAAATCGAGTTCGGCATCGTCCTGCATCACGGCTACGAAATCTCCGGCATAACCCTGCACGATGCTGCAGATGCCCGACGCCAGCTTGTCCTCGAAGGCCTCGGAATCATAACAGGCCACCGATGGCTTCTGCCTCCGCAGCAGATCCCCGGCCTTCGCAATCTCCCCGGGGTCGGTCGTATTGGGCGACAAACCCAGCGCCAGCAGCGCAATCGCCGAGGCCTCGCGCGCATCATCCAGAATCGATAGCTTCCCGCGCACTTTCTCCAGAAAGGCCGGATCGAACAAATCAGCCCAGCGCTGCGGCGGCGGTTCCACCGCACCCTTCCGGTAACCGATTCCCGTCGACGCGCCCAGATACGGAATGGCCCAGCGTCCCTCCGGATCCGCCCGCATTCCCGCAAACCGCGCATCGAGATTCCGCCGCCCCGGCAGGGCCCCATGATCCAATTCCGCCAGCAATCCCTGCGATGCCATCTGACTGACCGCATACTGCGATGGACATACCAGATCATAGCCGCAGTTCCCCGTGGCTGCCTTGGCCATCATCTCTTCATTCGAATTATAAGTATCCACCTGGACGCGGCAGCCATGTTCTTTTTCGAAATCGCGGACGACATCGTCGGGCAGGTACTCGGCCCAGAGATAGATGTTGAGGACCTTGGCATCGTTCCGGCGGGCGCACGAAGCCACGGCGGCCGCGGCGGCGAGCGGGAGAAAGCGGCG
>CAZSDE010000525.1:0-2923 GCA_964605435.1 uncultured Akkermansia sp. | reverse complement strand
GTTGGACAATCGTTTCGATATCGATCTCCTGCATTTTCTCGCGGATTTCCCAATGGACAATCGCGCGGGAGCAAGCGGTTGCGTGAATCCAGTTCCCTTCTTAGATCGTTTTCCCTGAAATGTACTCAAAACACCAGCTTGGCTCAGAACACGATAAACACTCGATGGACTTGCTGCGACGACGTTCGCGTCGAGCATCATGAAGGTCAACTTGGTCGCGGGTATGAGGGGGAACCCAACATCCATTTAGAGTTCCCCAAGTTCTTTTTTTAGCTGCACGTGCTCGTGGAGCAGTTCGGCGACGACGTCATTTTTCTGCTGGATTTTGGCCTCAAGAGCAATGATTTTACTGTCTTTGGCATCCTCCTGCTTGGTCGACTGGCGGGGCGTCTGAAATACCAAAGCAGCGTTATCTGTAAGCTGCTTTTGCCATGTGTAGATTTGAGTCGGATGGAGCCCAAACCCGTCACACAGGTCTGAAACGGGTGTTTTGTCGATCAATGCCGCAAAACGATCGTGGCTTTTTCTTGCGAGGTAAAAGTTCTTCTGGATCGGGTCATTTTGAAAGCCTCCTTTGGGCCTAGAATAAATCGATCAAATCAAAACTCCAAATTCAGCTGGGGCAAAACAGCCCGATCAGGCTTTGATAAACCGTGGTGGTTACTTACTTGATCGAAATGAATACGAGAATGCGATTCAAGACTTGGAGAAAGCTTAGAAATTGAACTCTCTTCGTCCCGAGTTAGCGAATGAGATTGCAAGGTTCTATGCGGACTGTCCCGACCAAAAGTATCGAAATGCAAAGAAGGCGATTGAGTTCGCTAATATCGGTTGCGATTTAACCAACTGGAGCAAATTTGAGTATATTGAAACGCTTGCAATTGCATTTGCGGAATCCAAAGACTTTGAATCCGCAGTAAACTGGATGCGAAAGGCCTTGGAGCTTGCTAATCCAAAAGAAAAGATTCAGGGGCAAAATCGATTGAACAGTTACCTAGATGGCAAAAGCTACGAACCAAAGCAACCAAAATGAAATGAAACCTCAAACAAGTCGCAGAGATAAAAAGATGTTCATCCAAACGGGCTATCGGTTGACAACACTGCGAAGGATTTCGTCGATGGACTTGATCGTTGAGTTTTGAGCACAGAATCAAACAAGATGGGCGATGTCATGAACGAGATATACTTCAAAGAGTATTCGACGCCCGTCGGTCGGATGCTGGCTCTGGCTACAGACCAAGGTTTATGCGGGCTCGAATACTGCCAAAGTGCAAGACAGGAACTGTGGAAGCAGCGTCAGAGCCGTTGGTTTCCAGATACCAAGCTCGTCTCAGGGGATCATCCGCATCTGACCGAGTGCCAGCGGTGGCTCGATGCCTATTTTCAATCCAATTGGGATCAGTTGCCCAAGGTGCCGTTGGATCAAAGGGGCAGCGCATTCGAGTTGGAGGTGTGGCGATCGATGCTCAAGATCCCCAGAGGCCAGACTCAGACGTACAAGGAACTCGCGATCACCATCGGCAATGCGAATGCCTCCCGGGCCGTCGGCAACGCATCGAGGCGCAACCCGATCTCGCTGATCGTTCCTTGTCATCGCGTGATTGGAGCAAACGCTAGTCTGACGGGTTACGGCGGTGGCTTGGCAAATAAGAACTACCTGCTGGCTCACGAAGACGCCCTACGAGACGGGCTTGCAGACAAAAATTGAAGTATTGGGATTCATTCTTTCGCAAGATTCACTACGGTTCCAATTGCCCTATGAGGATTGTGTAACCGTCGAGGTCTTGGACTCGAAGTTCTCCGTGGGGCATGTATGGCGGATGGCAAATGGCATAGACAGCCCTTCGCTCGGGCATGTGTCCTTCATGGCCTCGTTTGCGAAGCCCCGGTGGAATTCCGCCGTCCTCAAGGCCATGATGGATCAGATGCTCCCGCAAAGCATGAACATCGCTGGTGTACATGTAGAAAAGTACCGCTTGCTGACTTGGAACGATCGGACCGCTTGCTAACGCCAAGAACAGTTCGGCTTGTCGGGATTTGAGACCCACGAAATTCGTTACGTGATCGTGACGAACATAGCGACTCTCGATCTTAAATCCGAGCAGTTGATAAAACTCGGATGCTGAATCGACATCTTCTACATGCAGCATCGCAACAGAGCGATCAATCAACGGAGACATATTGGCAAACCTGCTGACTTTGTTGCTTCGATCAAATTGGAATTACATGGTCGTCTAATCGCCCACATTTCAAATTCCGACATCGTCTGGCATGATCACCCGAATGTTGGGTGGAGGAAGCTTATCCTGGGACATAGCCCCACTTTGGACAAGGCCAGATAGGCAAAGAAGTTTCAAATTCACGGTCATTTTCATGGATCGCCATGGTAAGCAATGCGTTTAGCGCTGAAGTTGGTAATCAATTCGTAGAACTTGCGAAAAAGCCCACGTCGGCTTAGGCGTCCCGCCATTTTCAAGGGGATGAACCCAAGACCGATCGGTACGAGAAATTCGATCCTTTGTTTTACGAAGGATCGCCCTCACTTTGGGCTGCAGGGAGTAATGGATCATTTTCCTTTTTGAATTCCAACGTACACGCTCACCGCTTGCAGTTGTGTTTCAATCGAACCGAGCGCGACGTGGTGAGTTTCTATTACGGGCACTTGCTGGCCGATCAGATCAATAGCCCATGCAATTCGGACAAGCTGGACGCGGTAGCCTTGGTGCCTGTTTTCTTCTTGATGAATCCATCCCTACCTAACGGATCGCGATGCAACTTTGAAGCGGCTTGAGAATATTCTCGACGACGTGCGTTTCCATCAATTCCTGCATGAGCTTTTCCAGTCGCTGCAGCTCACCAATGAAGGTTTCTTCAGGTGTCAACGAATCAAACCGACGGATCGTTACATAAACACTCAGCAACT
>CAZSDE010000524.1:393-2946 GCA_964605435.1 uncultured Akkermansia sp. | reverse complement strand
CAGAAGGGGGGCGGTCCCGCCGCCTCCCTTTTGTCGTTCACTTGCAGGCTCCCCGCGTGTTCAGTTCACGCCGTCCGGATTTCCTTACGCTTCCTCCATGAAACGATCTCTTGCCTTCTTCGCCGCCGCCGCGGTCATCCCTTTCCATCCGCTTGTCGCTCAGGACGCTCCGCCGCTCCGCCCCGCAGCCCCGGAAGACGAGGAGAAAACCACTTCGCTCGGCCGCCAGTACGAAGGGATTGTGAACATCGAATGCAATACCCTTGAGGTTGATTACCGCACTCCATGGAATCCGGCCACTCCCGGCGGTGGCTCGGGCACGGGTTTCCTCATCGCAGAAAATCTCTTCATGACGAATGCCCACGTCGTGAGCGACGCCTCGCGCCTCATCATCCGCAAGGTGGGCGACCCCACCCCGTACCGCGCCCGCGTCAAGCACGTGGCGCACGATTGCGATCTCGCCCTGCTCGAACTGGTTTCGCCCGCCGCGGCCTTCTCGACCGTCGAACCTCTGAAGATTGCCGACGCCGTTCCGAAGCTCGATACGACCGTCAAGGTGGTCGGCTTCCCTATCGGAGGAGAACGCATCAGCGTCACCCGTGGAGTGGTCAGCCGCGTTGATTATCAGGAATATACTCACAGCGGAGCGGATCAGCACCTCGCCATCCAGATCGACGCCGCGGTCAATCCCGGCAACTCGGGTGGCCCGGTCCTGCAGGATGGCATGGTAGTCGGCGTGGCCTTTCAGGGCTACTCGGGCGATGTCGCCCAGAATACCAGCTACATGATTCCGACTCCAGTGATGCGCCGCTTCCTCAAGGATGTCGAGGATGGGAAGTACGACCGCTACGTCGACCTCAGCATCACGCACTTTCCGCTCATGAACCCGGCCCAGCGCAAGGCGCTCGGGCTTCCCGTCGACGGGGATCTCGGCGTCATGGTCGCCAGCGTGGATTCAGAAGGTTCCTGCGGCGGGATTCTCAAGACCGGCGACGTCATTCTCGAAATCGATGGCCACGCGGTCGAAGCCAATGGCTCAATCGACATCGATGGCGAGCAGATGGAACTCGCCGAAGCCGTGGAACGCAAGTTCGCCGGCGACAAGCTTTCCCTGAAAATCCTCCGCGACCGCAAGGAGGAAACGGTCGAAATCACCCTCAAAGGTGCCTCGCACTACCTCATGCAGGCGAACCGCTACGAACAGCAGCCGCAGTACGTCATGTTCGCCGGACTGGTCTTCCAGCCGCTGGAAAAACCTCTCATGGCAGCCGCCACGGCCACCAGCCTGCGCACCCGCTACTGGTTTCAGTACTTCACGACCGACGAACTCTACCGCGAAAAACCCCAGCCAGTCATTCTAACCAATGTCCTCCCTGACGAAATCAACACATGGCTCCGCGAATACAGCGGGCAGATCGTCGAGGAAATCAACGGAGTGAAAATCTCCCGGCTCAAGGATGTGACCGACGCCTTTCAGAAGGAAAACGGAACGGAATTCCACCTCATCCGGCTCGCTGGAGAAGGCCGACCGCTCGTCCTCAGCCGCAAGGAGGCCGCGGCGGCCCAACCCCGGCTCCTCGAACAATATGGCGTCGGGGCCTCGGCCTACATCGAATGATCCTCTCCCGCCGCCCCGGATTCCCAGCCTTTTCCAATCCATGAATTTCCTCAGGACTTCTCTCATCATCGCTTCCTGCACCTTCACGGCACTCGCCACCGCTCAGGATGGCCCATCGCCGGAACGCTCGATGCTCCGCGTCAATGTCACGAGCCAGGCTTACAACTTCGGCCTGCCATGGCAGAAGCAGAACCCGGGAACCCGGCGCGGACTCGGTGCCCTCATTCCCGGAAACCGTGTGCTCGTGACCGCCGAAATGGCCCAGGACGCCACCTACGTGGAACTGGAAGCCGCCGCCACCGGCCGCAAACTCACCGCCAGAATCGAAGCAGTCGACTACGAACTGAATCTCGCCACGGTAGTCCCGGCTACGGAAACAGGCGATTTCTTCGCAGGCATGGTTCCGCTGGCCATCGACAATGCCATCAAGCCAAAAGCCACGCTCGATGTCTGGCAGTTCGAATCCAATGGCGCCCCGGTGAACTGAGCCGCGTCGATCTCGGTGCCTACTTCCTCGAAGATCAGTTCTTCCTCATCTTCCAGGCGAATGGTGCGGTGCAGTACCGGGCCGGAACCTTTACCCTTCCAGTGGTGCGCGACGGCAAACTCGCCGGCATGCTCCTCCGCTACAATTCACGCGATCAGGTGGCAGACATTCTCCCTCCGTCTGTGATCAGCCGCTTTCTCGACGACGCAGCCCTGCCGCCCTACGAGGGAACCCCGAACTTCGGCGCGAAACTCACGGCCACCCTTGATCCCCAGCTCCGCTCGCTTCTCAAGCTCAAGGACGTCGAAGGCGGCATGATGGTGACAGGTGTCACTCCGGGCTTTTCTGCCGATAAGGCAGGCATCCGGGAAGGCGATGTCATCCTCTCCATCAATGGACTGCCCATCGACAGCCGGGGCTACTACAAGGACCCGGAATTCGGACTCCT
>CAZSDE010000524.1:0-383 GCA_964605435.1 uncultured Akkermansia sp. | reverse complement strand
AGCCGGTCACCTCCTCCGCGGCGGGGCCAAAGTGGGCGACGATGTGAAACTGAAGATCGCACGCGACGGAGCCGTTTCGGAAATCTCCTGCAAACTCCTCCGCCGCAATCCAGAAGACTACCTCATCGATCCCTACATGTTCGGACGCGGGCCGCGCTTCCTCATCCTCGGTGGCCTCCTCTTCCAGGAACTCACCCAGAATTTCCTCCAGTTGGCCGGACGCGAATGGCGCGACCGCGCTCCCTTCCGCCTCGTCTACGCCCAGAGCAATCAGGACGAATTCCTCAAGGAAGGCCGACGCAAGCTGGTCTTCCTCTCGGGTGTCCTCCCAGCCCCGGGCCTGATTGGCTACGAACGCCTCCGCAACCTGATCGTCACCAGCG
>CAZSDE010000523.1:0-2946 GCA_964605435.1 uncultured Akkermansia sp. | reverse complement strand
AATCCGCCTCCAGGCCCACCGCGCCGGCTGCTCGGCCGTCGAAATCCGGGGCGACCGCCTCATGCTGACCAGAAATGGCGACTTCCTCCTCATCGGCGGCAAGTTCCCCCGGCTCAATGCCAAGGCTTCTCCCTCGGACCGCCTCCGCGAAGCCGTCGCTCTCCTCCGCCAGCTCTGAAAACGCCCCGCATCAGGGCAGAAGAGCCGCATCACAGCAGTCCCTGCCGCCGCATCGCTTCTTCCATGGCCCGCTCCACAAGGATCGCCGCGAGTGGTTCGGTGACCGCATCCAGCTGACGGTTGGCTTCCTTGAGCGCGGCCAGCTCGCGCCGCTCCAGCGCATCCCGGACAGCCTGCGCGGCCGACTCGACTCTGCTCCGTTCCGCTGGATCGAGCGCATCACCCGCCAGCGGCAGGGCCGCCGCCACGCCATCCAGCAATTCCTTCGCCTTCAGCCCGGCCTCCGTCCACTGCCGTTCGGTCATGTCGGCCCACGCATGCTCCACCGACTCGCTGAGCATCGCTTCCACCCGCGCATCATCGACATCAATGGCCGCACTGTCAATTTCCAGAACCCTGTCCTGCCCAGTCACGGTGTCGCGCGCCAGCACCTGAAGAATGCCATCGGCATCGATCGCAAACTGCACCCCCACCCGCGCACTGCCCCGCGGCCCGGGGGCGAATTCGATCCCGAATTTCCCCAGTTCCCAATTGTCCCGCGCCATCTCGCGCTCGCCCTGCAGCACCCGGATCAGCATCGATGGCTGATTGGCCACCGCATTCGTGAACATCTCGCCAGCCTTCGCCGGAATCGTCGTGTTGCGCGGCAGAATCACATTCATGAGCCCCCCGAAAGTCTCAATCCCCAGCGAAAGCGGCGTCACATCCAGCAGGGTCATCTTCCGCAGCGCACCAGACAGCATCCCCCCCTGAATCACCGCCCCCAGCGCCACTGCCTCGTCCGGATGCTGCGAAGTATCCGGATCACGTCCGAAAATCTCCGCCGCCAGCCGCCTCACCATCGGAATCCGCGTGCTTCCACCCACAAGGACCACCGCCTGCAGATCCGCTGGCTCCAGCCGCGCATCGGCAAGGGCCTGACGGCAATGCGCCCGCACCCGCTCAAGAATCGGACGCGCCAGTTCCTCGAATTCCCCGCGGCGCACCACACACACAAAACTGTCGCCCCCGCGCAGAAACGGAAGACTCACTTCCGTTTCCTCCACGGACGAAAGCGCGTGCTTGGCCGCCACGGCCGCTTCATGGATCCGCGCCGCTTCTTCCGCACTGATCTCCCCGCCCGACGGAAAGGCCCGCGCGCGCAGCCAGCCAGCCAGCGCCCGGTCGAGATCGTCGCCTCCCAGCGCCGTGTCCCCATGCGTAGACAGCACCTGAAAGACCCCATCGCTGATCTCCAGCACGGAAATGTCAAAGGTCCCCCCGCCAAGATCAAAAACCGCTACCTTCGCCCGTTCCCCCAGACGGTCGAATCCAAACGCGAGCGCCGCCGCCGTCGGCTCGTTCAGAATCCGTTCCACCTGAAACCCGGCCAGTTCACCAGCACGCCGCGTCGCCGTCCGCTGCGCGTCATTGAAGTACGCAGGCACCGTGATGACCGCCCGGCTCACCGGCCGCTCCAGCGCCCGCTCAGCCACGGCCTTCAGATGCCGCAGAATCTCCGCAGACACTTCCACGGGCGAAATGAGCCGCCCATCCAGCGCCACGGAAGTCTGCCCAGCCGCATCACGCCCCACCGCATACGCCGGCATGTGCTCGAGTTCCCCCGGCCTCCGCCCGATGAGCCTCTTCACACTCGTCACCGTCCGCCCCGGGGCCGCCACCCTCCTCCGCTGCGCCGCCGCTCCCACCTCGGGGGTCCCTCCGCCAGCCGGATAGAAAACCACCGACGGCGTCAGCCGCGAGCCAGCCGCATCGGCCAGCAGAATCGGAAATCCCGCCTCGACCACGCCAATCAGCGAATTCGTGGTGCCCAGATCAATGCCGACAATGTCTTCTCCCATCCTCCCTGCCCTGCACGGAAATCCAGCCGGCAGCAAGCGTCCACCACACCATCCCTCCCCCGCCGCCGCTTCCTCCCCACCCGTGCTCACCAACCCGAACACCACCCCGTCGACACTCACCGGCCCGTCCTCACCATAGCTTACAGTCACGATCCTTCCCGCCGGCACCCCGCGGTCAATCAGCAGATCACGCACCGCCGCCGCCCGCATCTCGCCCAGCTGTCGCGAATACTCCAAAGCCCCCGTCTTTGCCCCGCCCGCCACCACGACCCGCTCGGGATGACCCTTCAGCCACACCGCCACCTCCTTCACCCTGGCCACTTCCCCACGGCTCAGTTCATGCGAATCCCCCGCAAATCTGATCTGCGGAAATGGCGCAGGCCGCACCCGGCGGCTCTGCGGCCCCGTAAACGCCGGCCACTCGGCCCGCCGCGGCGTCGATACCATGCTCTCGGAATCATCCGCCGCCACCGGCACTTCCTCTTTCCCGCTCACCACATTCTTCACCACCCGGTACGCCCGGCAGCCACCCAGCGGCACAACCACCACCATCACCGCAAGAAACCGAAAAACACGGAGGGCACAGCGCAGTCTCATCGATCGCATCTGTGCCCTCCGCTTCCAGTTTTGGCAAATCCCCGCTCGCGGGAATCTGCGGACGTCCTCAGAACTTCACGGCCATCCCAGCACTCAGCAGGAGGTCGTTCTTTTCGTTCCCGTTCGCCGGCGTGTTGTCATAAATGCTGTTCACGCTGGTCCGGAAGGTCAGGTCTTCCGTCACATCGAAATCAAGCGCCGCCGCCGCAATGAGCAGGAAGTTCTCCCAGTCTTCGGCTTCCGTATTGAAGGTGACACTCTGCGTCAGCGCAATGCCGTCAGCCAGCTTCCACGTCAGCTTCTCAGCCGCCTGAATCGCAAAGTAGCT
>CAZSDE010000522.1:1182-2952 GCA_964605435.1 uncultured Akkermansia sp. | reverse complement strand
CGGCATGGAATGCCACCGCCACGGAGCGCAGTTCTAACAGCGAAGCGGTCCAGTTCGAATCCTTCAGCCTCACGGATCACCTCTCGGCCCTCAAGCCGGGCACCAATGTCCTCGCGATCCACGGACTCAACCTCGCGGCTGCCAATCCCGACTTCCTCCAGCTCGCAGAACTGGAAACCAAGGACGTGGGCGATTACGCGCCCGCCCCTTCCTACCTCTCCATCCCGACTCCCGGCAATCCCAATGCCGCAGGATCAACGACGCCCGGTCCTGCCATTTCACTCGACCAATTCTCCCCGACCCTGCCCACGACTGCCGACAATCTCACGGTCACCTGCCGCGTCCTCCCGGTCTTCAGCCCGGTCGCCGCCGTCACCATGAAATGGCGCGTCGCCTACACCGCAGAACAGACGCTCGCCATGAACGATGACGGAACCGGCGGCGATGCCGTGGCAGGCGACAGCATCTACACGGCGGTCATTCCGAAGACTTCCTACACCCAGGGCCAGATGGTCCGCTGGTTCTTCCAGGCCACCGATGCCGAGACCAATGCCACCCGCTGGCCAGTCTTCAATATTCCCGACAATTCACCGCAGTACGTCGGCACCATGATCGCCGCGACAGGCTTCTCGACGACTCTCCCGGTCTGGTACTGGTTCGCGCAGAATACAGCGGCGGCCTCGACCCGCGCGGGCACCTACGGAGCCGTCTTCTTCAACGGAAAACTGTACGACAATGTCTTCATCCGCCAGCGCGGGGGCTTCACCTCGACAGGGTCCCGGAAGTTCGACTTCAATACCGGCCACCATTGCTTCATCAATGATACGGTCGGACGCGTCGAGGAAGCGAACCTCAATGGCACGTCACTGGGCGGTGCCGAAACCATCATCCGGCCGTCGGTCGCCTTCGAACTCCTCCGGCGCTCGGGCCACCCGGCCTGCGCGGCCTTCCCGGTCCTCATGCGCGTCAATGGCACGGCGGATTCCGCCGGCGGCCGCGGCGGTGTCGCCTACTTCGTGGAACAGGTCGACGAACGCATGCTGGAACGCAATGGGCTCGACCCCGACGGTGCCCTCTACAAGCTCGACCAGCGCTCGAATCTCGAGCCTGTCTTCAATGATTCCTTCGACGGTGTCCAGAAACGCAGCCGCCTCGACGAGGATAACCGGGATTACCAGGCGCTCGTCGATGCCGTGCATTCTTCCAATCCGGACGACTGGACGAGTGCCAATCCCGGGGCCGCCCCCGTCTTCCCGGCGGGCTTCACGGCCCAGCGCCGCATCAAGCTCTTCGACATGCTCAACATGGCGAATGTCTGCAATTACCTCGCCGCCCGCGTCATCATCGCGGACACGGACGACACGAGGAAGAATTTCTACATGTACCGCGACACGGAAGGCACCGGCGAATGGCACGTCATTTCATGGGACAAGGACGGCACGCTCGGGCTCTCCCTCGACGCCGCTCCCTACGTCGGCCATCCCTTCCAGGGCGACTGGGCACGACGCAAGATCAATGGCAGCCATCAGTGGAACTATCTCTGGGAAGCATGCTTCAACGACGCGAAAATCCGGCCCATGATGCTCCGCCGTCTCCGCACGCTCATGGACACGGTGCTTGTCAATGCCGCGGGTGCCCCGGAAACCCTCGCAGACTCGTTCTGGAATCCCATCAAGGCCACCACCCCTGCCCTCGGCACCTACAACGGCGTCAGCAACGCTTCCATCAAGTCGTTCTTCACGAGCCGCCGCTCGGGCAGCTCTTCCGCGG
>CAZSDE010000522.1:0-1172 GCA_964605435.1 uncultured Akkermansia sp. | reverse complement strand
CCTTCTCCGCCGCCAATAGCCTCGGCGCAGGCATCCGCATCCCGGACGCCCAGCCCGCCGCCGCCGCCGTCAATTTCGGCGACATCGACGCCCTCCCGTCCAGTGGTCGCCAGGACGAGGAATTCGTGCAGCTCCGCAACCCGAACAGCTTCGATGTCGATATCTCCGGCTGGGAACTCCGCCGCGGCATCGAACATACCTTCGAACCAGGTACCGTCATCCGCGCCAACGATTCCATGTACGTCGCCGGAAAGACCTCTGCCTTCCGGGCCAGGACCAATGGCCCCCGCGGCGGTCAGGAACTCTTCGTCCAGGGCAGCTTCAATGGCACGATCTCAGCCCGCGGCGAAATCATCGAACTCTGGGACCCACGCGACCCCGCCAACCCAGCCGACGACCGCCTCGTCCAGTCGATCACCACGACCCCGCAGCCGACCCCGCTCCAGCTCTCCCTCCGCATCACGGAACTCATGTACGACCCCGCCCCCGGTGGATCGTTCCCCGCTGGCGAATACGAATACATCGAACTCCGCAACACGGGCAGTTCCCCCATCCAGCTCCGCGACGCTTCCTTCACGGAAGGGGTCACTTTCACGTTCCCGGACCTCACCCTCGAACCCGGTGCCCGCACCATCATCGCCAAAAATGCCGCCGCCTTCGCCGAACGCTACGGCCAGGCCACCCCACTCGCCGGCACCTTCACCGGCAGCCTCGACAACAATGGCGAACGCATCCGCCTCACCGACGCCGTCGGCGAGGAAATCCTCGACTTCCGCTACGAAGGATCATGGTTCCCCAGCACCCACGGCTCCACCCTGCAGGGCGGCGGCCGATCCCTCGTCGTCATCGACGATGCCGCCCCATGGACCGCATGGGAAAATCAGACGCACTGGCGCAGCTCAGCCACCCCCGGGGGATCACCCGGCTCCACCGACCCAGCCCCAGCCGCCGCCACCGACCTCGCATGGACCCCCACCAGCGGCATCAGCGCCACCGGCGAACCCGGCCGCACCTACCGACTCCAGCGCTCTTCCTCCCTCTCCTCATGGACCGATGCCGGCTGGTTCACCGCCGACCGCAACGGCCTCATCTCCGCCACCGACCCGGCCCCGCAAGGCACCAGCAACTTCTACCGCCTCGTCACACACTAATCCCCCCATCCACAGCCGACG
>CAZSDE010000521.1:0-2953 GCA_964605435.1 uncultured Akkermansia sp. | reverse complement strand
CATCTGCGCATTGAACGCCGAACGGCTTTCCTCGAACTTCGCGCGGAAGGCCGCGAGGCCCTCCGTGAGGTTACCGCCGGCGGCGGGACCGGTGGAGGCGCGCAGCGTCTGATAAAGACTGAGGGCTTCCCAGAGATTCACGAGGCCTTTATCGTAGGCCGTGCGCAGGTCCGCCTTGATGGCGGAGGCCCGCTGCACTTCCGCCTTCAGCCGCACCATGCCGGGAGCGATCTGACTCCATGAGTAATGTTTGCCATCGCTGCGCAGTTCCTCGTTCTTGCCGGCTGTCAGTGCGAGCAATCCGATGATGTCGGCATTGTCGATACGGAAGCAGGGACGTGTATCCGCCTTTTCCGGGGCAAACATCAATTCGGCGAGCCAGTCGATGGCGGGCACGATCTTTGGCTTCCCGAGTTCTCCCTTCCATGGTTCCTGATTGAGGGTCTGCTTGCGGCGCAGAATGAGGAGAGAATTCCGTGCGAGCGAATCAAGGGGCTGATGCCGTCCGCTCTGCACCACGGGGAGACTGCCGAAGTCGCGCAGCGGCATTTCGCCCGCAGCGTCCTTCGGACCGCGCAGAAAACCGAGAACCCAGACAGCAAGGAGCAGGGTGACAGCGAGAGGAATCCAGCGTTTCATGCAGTGCGGCGTTTATGACTGAAGCGGAAGAGGTGGAGCAGGAAATGACGGAGCATGCCGTAGCCTACCAGCGAGCACCCGAAGTACGGGGAGAACCACGAAGGATTGCGCACGACCTGCAGGGCACTGGTGCCGCGGCTGCGGTCGAGTTCATCGCGCCCCATCTGGTACTGGAAGAAGGTCAGGCCCGCATAGCGCAGCGGGGCATTCATGTAGATTTCAACTTCCCGGTTCTCCCGCTGTTCCGGATTCTCGATGCGCACCCGGCTGCGGAAATCCTTGGGAATTTCCGTCCCCGGATAAACCTCGTGAGTTGTCTTGAGCAGGGTCATGCTGAACGGATGGTAGTTGCGCGCCATGCGCAGAGCGACGCGCCACTTCATGCCGCCGAAATCGAATTCCTGCGCCTTGAGCATCGGAGTCACAAGCCACGAACCAGTCACGGCCCCCGTACCATCCGTGAGTTCCACGACGGCCGCCGGAATGTTCCGGCTGTCCATGTCGCGCGCCTCGGGCAGCGGCACCGTGAAGTACCGCTGCGCCACATCGGAGGCCGCCTGCGCCGGGGGATCGGTCTCCGTGATCGGCTGACCAACTTCGATCCGCTTCGCTGCAAAGCGCATCTCGGCGTCCTGCATCGCAAAGCGGTTCAGCATTTCGCGGCGGAAGCGCTCACGCAGCGCAGTCATGAGGGCAGCGGCCTTGTCAGCCTGTCCCGCGATCTGCTTCGCGGCGGTCTCGATGTCTTCGCTGGCCGGCACCCCGAGGGTCGCAAGGGCTTCGTGCCAGACAGCCACCCGTCCCGGATTTTCCTTGGCGCGCGCTGCTTCCGCGGGAAGGCTTTCGGCATTGCTGTAGCGCGATTCGAGGGCGGCGAGGGCCCCGCGCAGAGTGCCTTCCTGCTGCTGAGCAGTCTCGCGGTTCACCAGCTCACTATTCGGCATCCAGTCGCGCACGCGCACACCAAAGGGAAGTTTCGGATGAACCAGCGGAGCCGCGCCGGGCTTGAGAAGATCGTGCGGAATGGCAACAACCTCGTCATTGGCAGCATCGGCGGGCTTCAGAAACACGAGTTCGGAATCGAAGCGTTCCTCGCTGTAGCGGGCCGTCTCGCCTTCCCGGAAACTGATCTGCGATTCCGTGGCCAGCATGTCGGTCGCCAGTTGACCGACCATGAGAATGGCGATCCCGAGGTGGACGAAGTCGATGCCGATCTTGCGACCGCTTCCTTCCATGGATCCCCGGCGGGACAGCAGGAGGTCGATGATCAGCAGGACCGTGCAGACAAAGGCAAAGACCCATGGCATCCACAGCAGCTTCCATGTCACCACATAGAGGGCGAGGGCGACCACTCCGTAGTGCAGCAGCATGGCCAGCATCCCACCCGGCGGCCGGGTGAACCTCCGGAAATGCGCGCACATCATGTTCAGGAGAAAGGCCAGCCCGAGGGTGTAGCCGCCCGGAAAGACCGGAGGCACCCACCAGATGTCGCCGGCCCGCCGCACGATCCACCAGCTCTTGAACCAGCGTTCCTGCGCCAGATAGAGTCCTTCATGCACCTGAGCGAGCGTCCCCAGAAAAACGAGGAGCGCACTCAGCCCGAGCAGCACGACCGCCAGCTGAAACGACGTCAGCAGCTTCCACGCGCGGCGCAGAACCGATCCCCGGTCCGCCGCAGCGGACCCCACCTCACCAGCAACAGCGGCAGCAGTTTCACTCATGGCTTCTTGGCTTTGGCATAATTCAAAAAGGCTTCCCGCGCCGCCTTCACAGCAGCCACCGGACCCGTCAGTTTATAGAAATACCACTTCCCTTCCCGCGGCACCACCGCCCCGCACAAGCCCCGGTCCCCATTCTCCAGATCCACCACCACCGCTCCATCACCCGCACCCTCGATCGGACGCGCCGACGCCACCAGTTCCGCCTCGGGAACCTCCGGAAGCGACAACTGCCGCCGCCACCGCAGCACATTCGCGGCCAGCCCACCCGTGTCGTTCGGGAAAATACTCACGGCCACCTCGGCTCGGCGGGGGCCGAAGGAGTTGGGGGAGCGGCTGCTTCGGTGGGACCGGAGGTGAACTGCACGGATTTCAGGAATGCATCGAAGGCTTTGGTCTGGTCGGCCACTGCCGTGGGTGGGCCCTGCAGTTTGAAGAACCACGTCTTGCCGCCCCGGTGCAGAAAGGCGGTGACGATCCGTACGGGTTCTCCGTTCCGTTCCGCCGAAAGGTCAAACATTCTTCCTTTCGCGCTGCCGATCGCCACATCCTTGAGCTGAGCCTTCGTTTCGTCATCGCTCAGCGCCGTCTGTCCG
>CAZSDE010000520.1:0-2958 GCA_964605435.1 uncultured Akkermansia sp. | reverse complement strand
CAAGGCCATGATGGGCACTGACCCTGAGGGAGCGCCGACGTGGCTTCCCATGGCGATGGCCGCGGTCTATGTGATCATCGCCCTGCTGTATGTGATGCCTGTCATCAAGATGTTCAAGTACAGCGGAGCCGTCAAATCCCTCGTGCGGACCCGTTCGCTCCGCGATCTGGAATCGGCCCTCGAGCACCAGCGGTCGTTCTGGAAGTTCATCGGCCTGACGACGGCGATTTTCATGGCCGTTTACGTGCTCATCGGGGTGGTGGCAGCTGGTTTCGGGGCGGCTGCGGCGATGAGTGGGAAGGAAGCCGGCAAGCCATCGGGCAACAGTTCGTACACGGCTCCCCCGGGCGAGTGAATTGGGTCGCGGTTTTATTTGCGCGCGTCCGGTTCTGGAGTCTGGTTACGGAGACATGACCGTACCTGCCGGAGTGACGCTGCCTGACCTTGCGATTGGCCCATGGAAGATGGATGGGGTGGAGCCCATCTTCATTCTGGGGCCGTGTGTGATGGAGTCCGAGGGATTCCTGCGGGAATTGTCGGCCGCCATTCACGCGATGGCCCGGGAGGAAGGCATCCGGCTCATATTGAAGGCATCGTACGACAAAGCGAACCGGACGTCTGGTGGCTCGTACCGCGGTCCGGGATGCCGGGAAGGCTGTGCCCTGCTGGCGGCCATCGGGAAGGAACACGGCGTGCCTGTAACTACCGATGTGCATTCTCCCGAGGAAGCTGAAATTGCTGCCGAGTACATTGATGTGCTGCAGATTCCGGCCTTCCTGTGCCGTCAGACCGACCTTGTGGTGACGGCGGCGCGGACCGGCCGGGTCGTCAATGTCAAGAAGCGGCAGTTTCTGGCACCGTGGGATGTGAAGCACATCGCGGAAAAAATCGCCGCGGCAGGGAATGACCGGTTCTTCTTCACCGAGCGCGGAGCCACCTTCGGCTACAACAATCTGGTCGCCGACATGCGGTCGCTTTACTGGATCCGCGAGTTGGGATTCCGGGTGGTTTTTGATGCGACGCATTCCGTGCAGCGGCCTGGTGGGCTGGGGGGGACGAGCGGAGGCGATGGCAAACTGGCTCCCGTACTCGCCCGTGCGGCCGTGGCAGCCGGCTGCGATGGCGTTTTCATGGAGACACATTTCGACCCGTCGGTGTCGCTTTCCGATGGACCGAACATGGTGCCGTTCGCGGAACTGCGGGGTGTGGTGCGCCGTCTGCGCGCCCTGCACCGCATGGTTTCGGCCCCGGAATCCGTTGAGACCAGACAATGACGTCACGATGACAGCGATGCGAACCATTCTTCTGCTGATCGCCGGCTCCGCAGCAGGGCTGCGCGGGCAGGATGTGCCGGCAGAGAAAGCATCGGCTGTGTCTGCAGATGCGGAGAAGGCGTCCGTCTCGGCCGATACCGAGGTGCAAGAGGTGGAATCGGCTGACTTGCCTGCGGAGGGCGGGAATGGCGATGGCTTTGCGGCGCGGAGGGCGAGCCGCCGGGTGGCGGGCATGCGCTCGAGGCTGTCGATTCTGGAAGCGCTGGCTCCCCCGGGCAGCGAGCACCGGGAAGTGCGGGCTCCGTTCTACCGGGAATTCGTGCCGCGCGATCTAACTGGTGTCCTAGAACTCGATGCCGTGGGCATTCCCGCGGAAGTCGAATCGGTTTTCGAAAGCCGCCGCGTGCAGCGTCCCGACGACGGTCACCTTGTCTTCGAAAATGCCGTTTTCACGGAATACGCCGATGGAGAAGGCGGCGAGGAAATCAGCCGCCGGCTCCAGTTGGAACGCGGCGTCTACGATCTGTCCATGGACCTCATTGTGAGCGACCGACCGGTGGTCATCGAAGAACGCGACCGCAGGATCGAGAGTGGTGGCATGCTGCATGACCATGCGACGGGCCTCACGCATTTCACAGGCGGCGTCCGCATGGTGGTGTACGAAGAAGTTCCGGAAGGGGAAGTCACGGCAAGTGCCGAGGCAGTTCCCGATGCCCAGCCAGGCCCGTCCGCAGTGGCCACGCCGTCAGCTCAGCCAGCGGCTCCGTCCGTCAGGCCGTCGGCGAGACCTGCAGCGAAGCCAGCGGCGAGAGCGGCGGCGAAACCCGTTGCGAAACCAGCGACACGAAAACCCGGGACGGCCGCTGGCCGGACCCGCACCTCAGCGAAACCGCGATGAACAAGAACCCGATTTTCTGGACGATGCTGATGCTGCTGGCGGTGCCGCTGCGCGGGCAGGAGAAGGCGGCCAAGGATGCCGGGAAGCCGTCCTCTGTTCCGACGCACAAGTCCGAGCAGAGTGCCCTCAATGCGCTCAAGCAGGACGGCCGGAGCAAGGACGGACTCAAGAAGGCCATGGAAATGGTCGAGGAAGCAGCCGGCAGGAACGAAGCCGTCCGCAAGGAAACCGAACGGCTCGTTGGCGAGAAGAAGCAGGGATTGCCCGACCTGAAGGGCGTCAAGGACCTTGAAGGACTCAAGAAGGCAGCCGGCGAACTCAAGAAGGGCCAGGACGGAGGGTCGCTCGATGCCCTCAAGGATGTGGCCCGGGAAGCCCGCGAGGCGATGGGCGAAGATGCCAAGGATGCCCTGAGGACCGTGAAGGACAAGGTCATGAAGAAGAAGGACGGCACGCCGGCGGTGACTGCCGCGCCCACCCGTCCGGCCACCTTCGCCGGTGTCCCCGGTCCGGCCCCGCTCAATCCGAACCGCAAGGTCAACATGGCGGTGAGCAGCGTCATTGATGCCGATGAAATGATCAAGCCACCGGCGCGCGATCCCGCCAATCCGGACAAGGCTCTGCCACCGGGTGACCCGCGGACCCGCACCTACATTCTGCGCGGCAATGCCAAGGTCCGCGGCAAGTCGTTCGCGGCGGACGGCGATGAAATCGAGATTCTCTATGATGAATCGCACGCTGGCGACCCCACCGGCGGCATGGCGAAGAACAGCGGCAAATCCGGCA
>CAZSDE010000519.1:391-2970 GCA_964605435.1 uncultured Akkermansia sp. | reverse complement strand
CTGTATGACTGAACACATAAAGGCGTGTCCTCGCCTTTACGATGAACTTTCATCCTCATTCCAAACGATTCATGGCGACTCTACCAACGCAATCGCATCTGCTTTCGTGACGATCAACGCCGCAGCGCAGTTCTTGAGCCCGGTCCGTAACAAGGATGCAGGAGTGGACGGGTCTGCCATTTCTTCATCACATGACCAACCCAAGTCCGCGAAACGGGTTCTAGAGAAGATCATGGAACTTCCTCGCCGGAGTGGTGAAGACGGAGTCGGCTACGATGCGCTCGGAGCACTTTTTGTCGAATGTCGAAACGATGGGTCAGAGGTATCTATCGTGAAAACGCTATGCGACGGGACGGAGGTGAATTCGATTATCAACTATCAATCGATGATCGGGCGTATCGCAACAAGCTACACATCCCGTTTCCGTGGGTTGTGATGTTGAATTCGGAGATGGGCTCGCTAGGAATTCGCAGAAAAAAGTCATGACGTGAGCCTATTTTTACGATGCTATTACGGATTCGAACATCTTGAGAGAAAGGTATCGCGAGGCAAGCGTTTCTCTTCTGGTTCCGATGCGTGGCAGCTTACGGCACCACAGCGATGCTGAAATGGCGAAGCTCATCGAGACTATCCGAGGTTTATCCGGTCCGGGAGATACAATGCGGTAGCCGCCGCTGGGTCGCAGTTTTTTCATGCGGCCATTGGTTCAGGGAACCTTTGTCCGTGGTGATCCTGGCGACCTGTGGTTCACGGGGTGACGGAGGCTTTGAGGCGGAGGAAGATGGGGTTGCCCTGCGGGATGGGGAGGGACAGTGAGAGGGCTCCGTTGGGCAGGGTGGAGATGAGGTTGGCGGGGACATCCGACCATGAGGAAAGGTTCGACGACATCTGGGGGGTGAGCGACGCGTAGACATTCGAGGGAAAGCGGGGTGTCCATGTGAGGGTGGCGGTGTTTCCGGTGCTGGTGGGGACGGACTGGGGTTGGCCGGAAGGGATCATGGGATGGTGATTGGCGAGGCAGAATTCCATGAGGTTGGGGAGGCCGTCGCGGTCCGGGTCCTCCGAGGGGTGGCGCTGGTTTGGCGGGACGGCGGAGGCCATCATGAATTCGTCGTATCCTGTGCTGAGGGGGAGGCCGAGGATGGAAGTGATGATTTCTCGGTCGGTGATGGGTGGAGAGGCTGCGTAGGTGGCCGGGAAGCGGGTGGCGAGGGCAGCCTGGACCGATTGAGCGACGACCGCGTGGAGTGGGGTGATGGGGTGGAAGCCGTCGTGAGAGAACAGGAAGCGGTTGTGGGCGGCTGCTGGTTCCGGGTCGGTGACGGTATCCGATTCATTGCGGAAGGGGACGCCGCCGATGTGGATGGTGGAAGAAATGAGCTGTGTGGTGAGCGAGAAGGTATCGACCCAGACGCCGCCGAGCGTGTTTTCCGTCCATGCTTTGAGGGAACTGTTGAGGTTGGCGAGGGCGGTGGTGATGCGGCCTGTGCGGATGGGGTCGGTGGGCCAGAGCGTGCGGACTTCCGGGGTACAGCCGACGTGGGGGACTGCGCAGATGGCGATGGGCAGCGTGGGATTGGCAGCGCGGAAGAAGAGGGCGGCTGTGCGGATGCTGCTGGCGATGGAATCCATGAGTGGCTGCGGGTTGCCCGCGCCGGTGCCATCGCCGAGGTAGATGGTTTCGTAGCTGATGGGTTTGCCCGCGAAGGAAGCGGCGGGATCGGCATTGCCGAAGCGGAGGTCATTGCCGCCTGCCCAGATGACGGCTCCGGCGGGGACCGAGGCCAATTGGGTGGTGAGTCGCTGCGGGGTCAGTTTCCAGTCAGGGGCGAGGTTGGTGATGGTGGTGAGGTCCGGGTCGGCGGCCAGTTCCGGAGCATTGGGATTGGTGAGCATGAGGCTGATGGCGCGGGCTGTGGCTCCGGGGACTGCCCAATTGCATTCGTGGCCGAGGAGGCGGAGGTCGGTCCATGGATTGAAGACCGATGAACGGAGGGTTCCGCTGTCGAAGTGGGCGTGGCGGCGTTCGTCGAGGATTTCGGCCCAGTTGCGGGCATTTGGGTTGGTGGGGTCGAGCCCCGGGATCTGGACGAGGGGCGGCAGGTTCACGCCTGGGAAGAGAATGCGGTATTCCTTGGTGAGGCTGTCGCCGAGGACCGTGAGTTTGGCGGCCGGGGAAGCGATGGGGGCGAGGGCAGCGGCAGCTGGCAGGAAGAAGTGGAGCAGAGAGCGGCGGAATTTCATGGTGATGTCAGCGATGGTAGGGTTCGCCGCGTTTGATGGTATAGACGCGGTAGATTTGTTCGAGGAGAACGACGAGCGCGAGTTCGTGCTGGAGGGTGAGAGGGCTGAGGGCCCAGATGTCGCGGCAATGGCTGCGGAGAGCGGGGCTGTGGCCGTCGGCTCCGCCGATGAGGAGAGCGATGCGTTTGGTGCCGTCCAGTTCCCAGCGGTTGACCGTCTGGCAGAGGGCATCGGTGGTGAACGAGCGTCCGCGTTCGTCCATGGCGATGCGGAGGCAGCCTTCCGAAGCCTGCAGCATGCGTTCCTCGAGCTGGGGACGCGGGGCTTCCCGGAGG
>CAZSDE010000519.1:0-381 GCA_964605435.1 uncultured Akkermansia sp. | reverse complement strand
AAGCGCTGCGAGTAATCCGCGATGCCGTCGCGGGCCCATGGCAGGGAGGGTTTACCGGTGGCGACGATTTTCCAGTGCATGGGTGTGGGGAGGGTAGGCTAGGGAGAAGTTCAGGGCGAGCAAGAAAAGGCGGCCGTGGGAGATGAGCGGTTGAGGGATGGGAGGCTTGGGCAGAGGAATCCAGCGATCATGCGTGCAAAGATACTGGTCATTGGATTTGCGCTGCTCGTGCTGTTTCTGTACGTGCGGGCGGTGCGGGCCAAGGGGACGCCCGACAGCGGCAAGCTCGGGCGGATCCGGGGTCGGCTGTGGCCTGTGCTCGTCAACGAGCTGAAGAAGGAAGGTTTCCGGGCTGGAGCGCCGGCCTTTGTCAGGATCTTC
>CAZSDE010000518.1:355-2988 GCA_964605435.1 uncultured Akkermansia sp. | reverse complement strand
CAGAGGCTCTCACCCAGTCATTCGAAAGAATCCCCCCCTTGACTTGAAGCCCCCCGTGAGGAACCTCGGACCGAGGTCTCAGCGTCAACCTCAACAAGTCATCGACCGCCGGAGTCCATCGACCGCCGGAGTCAACACCAAACCGCTCCATGGCGCACCTCCGCCCGTCCCACTTTCCGCGATCATGCGCCACCCTCAGATTTCCCAATGAAGAACTTCATCAAGAGCACTGCAAGGAAACTTGGTTACGACATCCGCCGCCTTGAAACTGTTACACCCCCATCCCGTTCCTCAGGCTTCACCCTCTTCAAATACCACAAGCCGGATGGATCATTCGATTACGATGCCTACCGGCGCATTCAGGAGGAAGGCAATAAGAAGAAAATCGATCAGGTCTGGGTCATCGAAGCCAACATCAAGCTACTATCGGAATACCTCGCCGCACACCTCAATCCCCTGCAGTTCGGCATATGCCACGGCACCCGGCGGGGCAATGAACAGCTTTGGTTCCGGAAATACCTCGGATGCGAGGTCATCGGGACAGAGATTTCCGAGACAGCCAAGGACTTCCCTCACACCGTCCAGTGGGACTTTCACGAGTCCAACCCGGAATGGACCGGGAAAACCGACTTCATTTACAGCAATTCCTTCGACCATAGCTACGCCCCCGAAAGCTGCCTCGACACCTGGATGAACACTCTCCGTGCCGGCGGCCTTTGCATCCTCGAGCACACCAATCTCCATGCCCCCGAAGGAGCAAACGAACTGGATCCCTTCGGAGCCGAACTCGAAATCATGCCCTTCCTCATCACCAAATGGGCCAAGGGAAAGTACTTCGTCCGGGAAATCATCGAAGCCACTGAAAAACCATCCGCCGTCCGCTCCATCAACTTCATCGTGATCGAGCGGCGCTGAATGGGACCCACCCGGCGGCCCTGGCGCTGCCCTTAGTCCCTTCAGGACCGTGAAAGGCCATCACGGAGATCATCAGAAGCCTGACGTCACCGTAGCGGTTTTCTGACCCGTGGAACCGGACGGTCTCCGCTCATCCGGAAACCACCCGCGAGGGCTACGCTGGACTTCTGACTTTCCCGGGGCTTGTTGCCGGATTGTGATGAGGTTCGCCGCTCTTACTGCCCTCTGCTTCGCCGCCACCGCACCAGCAGCGGAAAAAGGCCCCGCATGGTCAGGCGGCGACGGCACGGTCTTCAATGAAGGACACGATGCCTTCTCCCTCCCCCTCGCCCACCTGTCGCGCGAACGCCGGCGCGAATTCGTGGTCGGCAATGCCTTCTTCAACGAAAACTGGGTAGCGGCTCCCGCCTCCACGGAGGCCCGCGACGGCCTCGGCCCGCTCTTCCACGCCCGTTCCTGCTCAGGCTGCCACACCCGCGACGGCCGCGGCACACCCCCAGCCGGCCCGGACGAAATGATGACCGGACTGCTCCTCCGCCTCAGCATCCCCGGCACCGGACCACACGGCAGCCCCAACCCCCACCCCGTCTACGGCACCCAACTCGCCCCGCGCGCCCTCCCGGGATCGGAACCGGAAGCCAACACCGCCGTCCACTGGGAATCATCGACGTTCGCCTACCCCGACGGCACCACCGTCGCCCTCCGCAAACCCCGCTTCACCCTCGGAAACTGGCGCGATGGCAACCCCGGCCCGGACCTCCTCACCAGCCCCCGCCTCGCCCCGGGCGTCTTCGGCAGCGGCCTCCTCGAAGCCATCGACCCATCCACGCTCGAAAACCTCGCCGACCCCAGCGACCACAACCACGACGGCGTCTCGGGCCGCCTCAACATGGTCTGGGATCCAGAACGCAGCACCATGGCCCCCGGCCGCTTCGGCTGGAAGGCCAACCAACCCACCCTCCGCCAGCAGACCGCCGACGCCTTCCTCGGCGACATGGGCCTGACGACCCCTCTGCACCTGGAAGAAAGCCTCTCCCCATCCCAGCAAGCCCGCTTCGCCCACGTTCCCTCGGGCGGCTCCCCGGAAGTCAGCAGCCGCATCTTCGACCGCGTCGTCACCTACGTCCAGACCCTCGCCGTGCCCGCCCGGCGCTCACCCAACGACCCCGCCATCACCCGCGGAGCCGACCTCTTCCGCAAGGTCCGCTGCCACGATTGCCATACCCCCAGCCTCACCACCGGAAACTCCCACCCCCTCCCGGAACTCCACCAGCAGTCCATCCAGCCCTTCACCAATCTCCTCATCCACGACATGGGACCAGAATTGGCAGACGGCCGACCCGATGGCGAGGCCTCCGGAAGCGAATGGCGGACTCCTCCGCTCTGGGGCCTCGGCCTCCACAAGGCGGTCAATGGCAACACCTTCTACCTCCACGACGGCCGCGCCCGCTCCCCGGAGGAAGCCATCCTCTGGCACGGCGGCGAAGCCACCGCCTCCCGCATTGCCTTCACCCAGCTCCCCCGCACAGAACGCGAACTCCTCCTGCGCTTCCTCGACTCGCTCTGATACCCCCACGCACCTCCCGCGCCCCGCCCCACATGCACATCCTTGCCTTCGAAACCTCCAGCCCCAAAGGGTCCCTCGCCCTCTGGCACGATTGCTCGCAGGGCCAACTCGAACGCTTCGACGCAGACCGCACCAACCACGCCTCCATCTT
>CAZSDE010000518.1:0-345 GCA_964605435.1 uncultured Akkermansia sp. | reverse complement strand
GATCGCAGTCGGCACCGGCCCCGGCAGCTACACCGGCATCCGCATCAGCCTCTCCGCCGCCATCGGCCTCTCCATGGCCCGCCAGGTCCCCGTCATCCCCATTCCCTCAGTCTGCGCCCTCGTCCACGCAGCCTCGGAAGAACGCTACGCGGTCTGCGGCGACGCCCGCCGCGGTTCATGGTGGTGGGCCGAAATCCAGCGCGGCCGCCTCGCCTCCCCACTCATCACCGGCTCCCCGGAGGAAATCACCCAACTCGCCTCCCGCTGCTTCAGCCACATCTACACCCCGGACCCCACCAGCCCCCCATTCTGCGAAGCTACCCCCCCCTGGCCCCGCGCCGACAT
>CAZSDE010000517.1:0-2989 GCA_964605435.1 uncultured Akkermansia sp. | reverse complement strand
TCAATCCAGCCCGCATATCCCAGCGCCGCCACGGCTTCGATGCTGTCAGGATCCCAGGGAGCGACACCGTCACTGTCCGGACGCGCCCCGAAGGTCGCCTGCTGCAGAAACCGCACAATTTCCCGCTGCCTCGCCGCACTATCCGTCGGCAGGGTCAGTTCCGCGGCCGGGGGCTGCGCCGGCGGCACAAAGAACTGCGACCCACTGAGCGCCTGAAACATGCCTTTGATCTCACCCGCCGGATACAGCTGTGTATGAAGATTGATATAGGCCTGACCGCTCTCGACGCTGGCAATCACGTCCGCCACCGTGTGATTCCCCGTCGGATGGAAATCCCACACCCGCACGCCTTTGCCATCCGGGGCCACCTCGTCGATGTCGAAGACAATCGCACCCACCGGACCGGGCTGACCGCGGTTGTCATGAATGTGCTGCGAAATGATGGGGCCGGTGAGATTGCTGTAGGTGAAGCTGAGCCGCGCGGACGTTCTGGCGGCATTGACGCGCAGGACCGCGGATCCACTCCCGAGCGTCATGGCCCCGCCCTGCGGCTTGAGATGAGCAATGTAGACCGTGTCGCCATTGCCGCCGCCAGCCTCCGCCGAGAAAGGCGAGAGCGCATAGGAAGGAATCACCTCGGGGGCCGCATCACCCGGCTTCTGCCAGCCCACCTGGAAATGGTCGCCGCCCGTCATCTCGCGCCGGATCGCTTCAAAGTAATACCGTTCCCCAGCCTTCAGCCGCACCGGAAGCGATTGCTGCGTCGCCTGCCCCGACCATGACCCCGCCGGCACCTGACCATTCACAATCCACGACCGCTTGAGCCGCCGCCCGGGATCGGCACTGCCGGAAATCCACAGCTCAACATTCTCATCGGCACTCACGTGGAATACATAATCCCCGCTGAACGGGGCCGTCAGATGGCCATGCATGCGGTCGCCAAAGTAATCGCCCCGGTTCGCTGTCACCTGCGTGCTCGTGATCTCGCTCCGGCTCGTCGGCACCGCATGCAGCGGAACAGCCGCAATGCCCTCGGCGGTCGGCGCGGATACGCCGCTCCAGAATTCATAGGTCAATCGCCCACCGGTCCCGACCACACAGATCGTCAGCTGCCCGGCCGCCGTACCTCCTCCATTCCCAGCCATGACCGTCGCAAAGTAATAGCCGGCTGCCGCAGTCACCGTCCCGCTGATCTGACCAGTCGCCGCATCAACCGTCAACCCGGACGGCAGTCCGTAGGCCGCATACGTCTGCGGTCGGTTCGTCGCCGGAATCTGCCACGCGAACGGAGCCCCGGTCACCGCCGTCGTCACCATCGGGCCGGACAGCACGGGAACTTCCCCAATGAATCCTTCGCTCGTGAACGCACTCACCGGAATCACTTCCTCGGGCTGACTCGGACTGGACCACCGCAGCTCAATGCCCGCATCCGTCGGATAGGTCGCCGAATCGCGGTATTCCACCAGCACATGATAGGGCCGACCCGCAATCGCCACCCGGCCCGGCAATCCATCCATGACGGCACTGCTTGAAATCAGATTGTTCGAATACCGCGTGGTCGGATTGGTCGTCGACCACGCATCAATGCGCAACTGACCCGCCGCACCGGTGATGGGCACGGGACTGACATACACCTTCACACCCCGGTCGGCTGTCGCAAACAAGGTGTATTCCTCTCCAAATTTCGGAATCACAAAGCCGCTCCAGCGCACGGAATAGACGTCGTCATTGGCAATCAGCGGCGACGGCGTCCCGCTGCCCCACTGAAACGAAACCGCAGGATCGCGCCGCGTCAGCCGCAGCTGCGCCGGATTGAAATTCCCCACCGTGTCCCCGAAAACATAAGTCCCGCTGGCATCATTGAAGTACTGACCCACCAGTCCCTGACTCACAATGGTCACAGTCGCCGACGCAGGCCCCTCCAGCGCATAGGCCGTCGCCTGCCCCAGCGTCAGGGTCACCGTCTCGGCTTCTTCCAGAACCGCATCGCTCAGCGCATTGAGGGTCACGACCGCCTGGTTCACCCCTTCCGGCAGCATCACCCGGCCGACCGCAGAGAGAGTGAAATCGACTCCCGGCGTCGCTGATCCACTCACAGTAATCGGAATGCTGAGGGCACCGAATCCGCCGCGCCGGATGATCTGCCAACTGCCTTTCCGGCCGAATTCCGTGGCCCACGAATCGGCTGCGACAATTGACACGGAACTTGGCTGCCGCGCGAGCGCCGCCACGTATTCATAATCACTGCGCCCATCCCCATCACTATCCCAAAGCTGCGGATCCGTACCCGCCTTGCCCTCCTCCCAATCCGTCACCCCATCCCCATCACTGTCCGCATCCGTCACCTGCAACCGATAGAACCGCCTCGCCCGGTCAATCCCAGCCGATACCTTCCGCAATCCGCCATCTCCCGGCACAACCCCGCCTTCCATGGCCCAGTCCGACCCCAGACTATCGCTCGCTTCCAGCTGATAGCGCTTGCCCAACTGCGACCGCCACGTGGCTTCCACCATCCCAGCCGCATTCTGCACGGACTCAAACACGAGGGCATCGGACGCATCCAGTGGATCGGTCCCCGCCGCCGCTTCCTCCCAGTTCGCAAAACCATCGCCATCAGGATCGTCACCCGCCTTCCCCATCCCAGCATGCAGCGCCTCGAAAACATCGCTCATCCCGCTGCCATCGGCATCCACCCCCAGAATCGGCGGCACCGATTGCCCAGCCACCCGCAAGGTCAGAACGGCCGCCATCCCAAGGACAGCCGGAATCAGGTTCAGTTCAGCGTTTCTCATCGTAATTCACAGGCAGCCACCACAGCCACCCATTCTCCACATTCTAGATTCTCCCGCCACACACCCGCAAGATAATTCGCCCCTCCTACTTGGCAGCTCAACGTCCCAGTCCCCTCAAGGGATCGTCCTCCGAGAAATCAGAAGAGGGATTCCATTCATGTGCCGGCGGCCATCGCTGCGATGACCGCACTAGACGA
>CAZSDE010000516.1:0-2993 GCA_964605435.1 uncultured Akkermansia sp. | reverse complement strand
TCCCTCTGCTGCCCGTACACTCTCCTCGCCCACTACCTCGAACTCCCCTGGGCCAACTCCTGCGGCGTCCCCAGCCACCTCCTCCGCGTCTCCGTCGGCCTCGAACCCCCCGAGGACCTCACCAGCCGCTTCCTCTCCGCGCTCAAGAAGGCCTGACCCCTCCAGAATTACTCCACATCATCCCCACGGCCCTGGACTTGCGGTATACCCGCAGTTTTAGTTTAAATTCATGCTCTCACGGCACGTTTCCTGCCCCTCCCAAACACTTTCCTGAACAATTTCGAACCCCGGCAACGCTCCATGCCCGGTGACAGGAATAATTGCAGAAAGCTGTGCTTTTCTTTCTCGCATCCGCCCGCTAACCTCTTCCAGTAATTCGGGAAAGCGCCCGCGGCGATCCGAATCTTTACTTAACTCAATGACTGCCAACGATATCCGTGCCACCTTGGTGAATTCCACAGACGGGACCGAAGTCCTCCTGCCGGAAATCGCCATCTTCGGCCGGACCCCGGAAAGCACCATCTGCCTCCCCGATACCCGCGTCTCCCGCCGCCACGCCATGATCCGCAGACAGGAGGACGACGAATACTGGTTTTACGACCTCGGTAGCTTCAATGGCAGCTACCTCAACGGCGAACGCGTCACCACCGTCCGCCAACTGGAAAACGGCGACTCCATCCGCATCGCCGACTTCGAATACAACTTCCACCTCCAGGACCCGGACCAGCCAGATGCCTCCCCGGGGTCGGACCTCCAGGTCCTCCCCATGATCATTCTCGTAAGCGACATCAAAGGCTTCACCCGCCTCTCCGAAGTCATCCCGCACGACGAACTGGCCCAGGCCATCGGAAGCTGGTACGGCTACTGCGACCAGATCCTCACGGAACACGGAGCCGCCATCGACAAGTTCATCGGCGACGCCGTGCTCGCCTACTGGACCGATACCTCGCCCAATGCCCGCAAATGGGCCCTTTCGGCCGCCCGCTACCTCCGCGAATCCTGCGACCTCATCCACGAGGAAATGCGCTGGACCTTCGAACGGGTCGGCATGGCCTTCACCAGTGGCGTCGCCCTCCACATGGGCGAAGTCTCATGGGGCCAGATCGGCCACGGCGGTCTCACGATGCTCGGCGACGCAGTCAATACCACCTTCCGCATCCAGGCCCTCACCCGCTCCCTCGGCAGCGATATCCTCGTTTCAGGCGACTTCCTGAAAGGCTGGAAGGACGGTGCCCAGCACTGCCGCCCCCTCGGCACCCACCCCCTCAAGGGCCGCAACGCCCCAGTCGACCTCTTCGCCCTCGAACACGCGCCCGAACTGTTCGCCCGATGAACAGCCCCCAAGGGAAACGCGAAGGCCTCGCCGGAATCCTCCTCACCGCCCTCCTCTGCGGCGGCTTTCTCTACTGGTGGTTCCGCCCCGACACGCCCGCATGGCAGGAGGAATCAGCCCAGCAACTCACAGCCCGCGCTGCCGCCGAACCCGCCCCGGACAAGGACGCAGAACGCTGGGTCCTCGACGCCGATTTCATGGAGGTCGCCCTCCTCCACGCCCGCACCGGCAACCTCGACGAAGCCCTCCGCACCGCTGCCTTCCTCCGCACCCCGCTCATCCAGTCGCTCGCCCTCCGCCAGATCGCTCATGCCCACCTCACCAGCGATGGCGACAACCTCGCCCGCAGCCTCGATGTCTGCCAGTCCATCCCGGACCCGGCCATCCGCAGCGACGCCACCCGATCGGTCCTCTCCATTCTCGCCAGACTCGGCTTCGCAGACGTCGCCCTCCAGCAGGCCTCCTCCCCCATCCTCAAGGCCACCGTCGCCCTCGTCCTCGCAGAAACCGATCAACCGGAAGACGCCAGCCGCCTCGCCGCCGAACTGCAGCCCCTCACCGCGTCCCTGCCCCCGGAGGAAGCCGCCGCCCTCCGCGCATCCCTCGCCGCCACCACCGTAAAACTCGCACTCCACCACGGCCCGGACGAAGCCATCCGCCAGATCCAATCCCTCCCCGCACCCCAGCAGCCCGCCCTCTGGACTGACCTCTTCCGCCTCTGCTTCGGCCGCGAAAACTCGGCTTCCCGCGACGCCGCCGCCGTCCTCGCTGCCATCCCCGAACCCGCCCTGCAGCGCCAGTTGGAACTCGAAGCGGTCGAATCCAATGTGGTCCTCCGCCTGCCGGACGAAATTCTGCTGCACTACGAAGAGGCCGCCGTCTCGTCGCCTCAGGGCACCGCCCGCATCACCGCCCTCACCAACCTCGGCCTCGCCCGCCGCCGCTGCGGCCGCACGGATGACGCCGCCACCGCCCTCCGCGAAGCACACCGCCACGCCGCCGCACTCGCTCCCGGCCCGGATCGCGCCGCCGCCCTCCTCAGCCTCGTCAGCCCACTAACCGACCTCACCCTGCTCGACGATGCCGAAGCCACCCTCAAGGAAGCCGCCGACGCCACCGCCGCACTCCCGGAATCCTCACGCTTTCCCTTCCTCGTCCAGCTCGCCGATGCCCAATTCGATCAGGCCGACCCTGACGCAGCCGCCGCCACAGCCGCCGCCGCCGTGACTCTGGCCGCTTCGGGTTCCCCGGAGGACCGGCAAGGCCTCGCTTCCTTCTTCATCCGCACCGGCAATTGGCCGGAAGCCATGCAGATCGTCGCCTCGCTCCCGCCCGACCACATCCCAGCCGCCCTCCGCACAACCCTCACCATCGCGGCAGAAGACAGCCTCGGATACGACCCCATGGCCCCGCCAGCCCGCGGTGAACCGGTCGACAGCATCCGGAAAATGGCCGCCGGCGACGAAAACCGCGTCATCAGTCTCGTGGAACGCCAGCCAGCCGGCTACCCCCGCGCCCGCGCATGGCTCGCCATGGCCAAGGGCCTGCTCACCGGCCACTCCCAGGATTCCCTCCCCCCCCTCCCACCCCCCCCGCCCGAACAACCCCCTCCCTCCCCCGAAGGGTCCCCGGAACCCCCCCCCGGTCCCCCCCCCCCCGC
>CAZSDE010000515.1:0-2997 GCA_964605435.1 uncultured Akkermansia sp. | reverse complement strand
GGGGCTCCGGCGCAGGCGGCCATGGCTCCGCTGCCGGCGTGGCCCGATCTGGTGGGCCGCTTCGGGCTGGATACGCTGCAGGCTCCCCAGATCACGAATCCCATCCGTGACATGCTCATCAATCCGCGGGCGGTGCATCTGACCGAGGAATTCCGGAAGAGGAATCCTTCGTTCCGGGTGGCCCTTGCGTCGCCGCATCCGGGTGCCTCGCTTTTCCCGGCACTGCGGGAGGGAGGCATTGCGCTTGAGCTGGAGAAGCCGGCTGTGCAGCCATGGCGTGCGGCCATCAACCGCATCCTCGATGCGCTTTCCGCCCTGAGGAACTCATGGGCCGGTGAGATGACGGGCAATCACGACACGCAGGCACTGGGGCCGAATACGGTGGCGCGCATCCGCATGCGATTCCGGACGTGGAATGGACCGTTTGTGTTCCACTGTCACAATGTCGAGCACGAAGACATGCGCATGATGTTCAACTTTGAACCGGTCATGCGTCTCACGGGTCCGCAGCCCGGCAGTGCGCCGGTGCAGCCGAATACGCATGATCCGAACGTGGCTCCAGCGGCGCGCACGCATGGGCAGGACGTCACCGATCTGCGGACCAATCCGAACGCCGTGGGAGAAATGCCGTGGGAGAAGCGGGACGGCTTTCCGCATTTTCACGAGGATCCGGTGCCCTTTACGCCGACCGACCGGGTGGCCGATCCCCTCATCAAGCCCCGTCCGCAGCAGCAGTAAAACAATCCGCTTCCGCATCGCATGCAAACGCTTCTCACTTCTCTGCTGACAACCCTTGCCGCTGCCGGGCAGAAGCCCCCGCGGGCACGCCGGTCGGATCTCTTTGCTGACACGGTCGTGACTGATCAGTTCGGGCAGCGGCACCGCTTCCGCACGGACTTGATCCGCGACCGGGCCGTGGTCATCAACACCATGTTCACTGTGTGCCGGGGCAGTTGTCCGGGCACCAGCGAGACCCTGCAGCGGCTGCGGGAACCCCTGGGGCGCTTGTTCGGCAAGCGGGTCACGCTGCTGTCGCTTTCCATTGATCCGGCGCGCGACAATCCGGAAGTCCTGCAGCGCTATGCCGATCTTTACGGGGCCGGGAAGGCTGCCGGGGCGGGACAACCCGACTGGCTGTTTCTGTCTGCGGGCATGCAGGAGACGGAAGTGCTGCGCCGGTCGCTGGGGTTCTATGATCTGAATGCCCGCATCGACGGGGACATTTCGCGGCATGCGGCCCTGCTGCTCTTTGGAAACGACCGTGCGAACCGCTGGTCGACGTCGCCTGCGCAGATCCGCGACGGGTTGATCTGGGAACCGCTGCGGCGCGTGCTTGGCGACACTCCTGCCGAACGATTCGGCATCACGGAAGGCTGAACCATTTACGACGCATACATGAAATCTCTGACTTCAGTTCTTCTGCTGCTTTCGCTTGGGCATGCGGCCGCTCAGCTTCCTGCCGATCAGGTGCGGGCCGCCACGAACAAGGCTCATCTGGTGGGCCATGAGGACGAGGCGCTGCTGGCCCGCATCGAGGCGGCGCTGGCGGAATGGGATCCGCGCAATCTCACCAGCCCGTATGTGAAGGAGATGCAGACCGACCGCGGGAGGAAGCATGCTCTGCGGCGTCCGGACCTTGCAGAATTCATTGCCGATCCCGATGCTGCCCTTGCACTGGGGAAGGCGCTTTTCTGGGAGATGCGGGCCGGCAGCGACTATGGTTCCAAGGGGGTGACGCAGTCGGGTTCCACAATGGTTTTTGGAACAGCCTGTGCTTCGTGTCATTATCGTTTTGGTGCGGATGCGCGGGACCGGAACACGTCGGCCATGGCGCTGCAGGCATGGGAAACCTTCGCAAAGGAACGGAACCTTGCGGCGGATCAGCCGGATGATGTGCCCTTTGCGCAACGCAGCCGGAAGTACGATCCCGCAGCGGACGGGAATGTGAGCCGGCGGGACTGGGAATTCCAGAAGACTGGAAACAGTCATCGCCTTGTGGGTTCGCAGGGTGTTGTGTTCCGGAAGTTCAGCGGGCTGCGGGCCGACGGGACGGAGATTTCGTCCGCCCTGCCTGCCGCGGCTGCGACGAAGTCCTACCGGGACATGTTTGCCGTGGGCGGGGTGGTTTCGCCTGATGGCGGGAACCGGACCCGGCAGATCACGCGGCGCAATTCCCCGACCGTCATCAATTCCGTTTTCGGGGACCGGCAGTTTCACGATGCGAGAGCGGAATCGACCTTCAACGGCTATTCGATTTTCGGGGATTACGACAAGAGGGTCATTCTCAAGAAGGCGTCGTTCACGCGGAATGCGGATGGTTCCTTCCGGGTGAGTGCCTTTCATCCGGCCACGGTGGCGATTCCGCTGGCGTCGCTCGCCTCTCAGGCGGTTGGTCCGATCGTCAATGAAGTCGAAATGTCGCATTATGGACGGACCTTCCATGATCTGGCGGTGAAGCTGCTGGATGCGAAGCCGCTGGCCGACCAGAGGGTGGCGGCGGGGGATTCGCTGCTGGCTGGCTATCTTGGAGGCGATGCGACTTACCGGCGGCTCATTCAGCAGGCTTTCCGGGCGGAATGGTGGGCAGACGATGGAGAGCGGCCCGCGGAAGGCGGGTTCACGCCACTGAACCGCTATGCGCCGATTGACCGCGGGGATCTGCCGACACCGATTCCGGCCGGCAGCAAAGACCGGCTGCTGATCAACAATTTCAGTCTCTTCTGGGGACTGTCGATCATGCTGTATGAATCGGTGCTGGTGTCGAATCAGTCGCCTTTCGATGACATGATGCGCGGCAAGGGAGACTCGGTCGAGGCCACGTGGCGGCGCTATGTGACTGCGGAGCTGGCGCGGCTGGATGGAGACAGGCGGGTGGTGCCGGAGGAACCGAAGCTGCCGGGAGGAAACGGTGGTGGCGTGGAGCATCCTGACGAAGTGATCCGCAAGGCGCAGCTGGACAAGCTGGCCTATTACTCCACGTTCCAGAACACCTCCAAC
>CAZSDE010000514.1:0-3018 GCA_964605435.1 uncultured Akkermansia sp. | reverse complement strand
CCCCAGAAGACGCCGGCTCCGAGGTGCCGCAATTCATTTGTCAGGAAGAGCCAGCCGTCGCTGCCCGCCACGGTCATGGCTGATCCTGCCTTCGCCGCGAGCGACCCACTGACGGCCCGCAGAGGATCCTCGGGGGCTTCGCCCATGGCGGGCAGGGCCAGTCCACCGAGCAGCAGGAACAGGGGTCGCAGATTCATGGATGTCGTTCAGTTGATGAGGTCAGGAATCACTCGGCCCATGCAGGATCGGCCAGCATGGCGTCGTCGTCGTCAAGTTCGCTCCGGTTGATCGCTTCGTACCGCCCCGCCACTTCCGCCCACGGACGGAGCCGGAATTCCACCGTGTCTCCAATCCTCAGACGCGACGCCGCGGTCGGGACATGGTCCCGCTTGCTCCAGACAAAGACAATGACGTCGCGGCCAGCCGCCGCCTGATCGTCGGGAGATTCGAGATCGGACAGCCGGATCGTCATGATGTGATCCTTGTAGGGAACGGAACCAGGACGCGGCACGGGCGAGGCGGCCCGCACGGTGCCATGGACGCGCACGACGGCATTGCCCGACGGCGTGTAGAGTTCCCCGGATTTCTTTTCGCCCAGTGTGAGCGGCAGGATCTTCCAGTTTCCGGAGGAAAGTTCGCGCGCCGCAAATTCCCAGATCACGAGCTTCTTGCCGGCGAGACGATCGTGACCGCGCTGCAGTTCCCTTGCGAGCATCTCGCGGGTGGCATGGGCCCCGGCATCGTTGCGGCAGATGGCATCGAGCGGCAGGCCAAGCTGAAGACTGAGATGCTCCGCGAAGCCAGCCGATTCCCCCCATCCCATCGGCTGAAGCGAATAGATATTGCTGAAGCTGTCGCCGAGCAGGAGGACCGCGGCATCAGGCGAGGGCCGCCAGTACTGCTGACCTTCCGTGACCGTGCGCAGCGTCACGCCTTCTTCAGGATAGCGCACGGCGCGGTCGGGCGACTTCAGCATGAGCGCAATGTCTCCGGTTCCGGCGAGATTCTGCTCCACGGCCTTGTAGCGTCCGGCTTCCGCAGGCGGAAGGTCCGCCACGCTGCGGGCCTGCGCCGCCACCTGCGCCGCCACGGCTTCCATGGCTCCCGGCGTCCAATGCGTGTCGGTCTTCAGATAGGCGGCACCGGCCGATGCCTTGGCCGCCATCAGATCCGGCGAGGGATCGTACGCCGCCACCCCAGCCGACCGCAGCCGTTCCATGAAGAGAGCAAACGACGGATTCTGCAGGGGAACCGCAGCCGTTCCGCCTCCGCATTCCTCCGGATGCACCGATGGCTTCACCGGAGCCGGCACCACCAGCAGACGGATTCCCCGCAGCGAGAGCTGACGATGGAAATCCACAATCGCCAGCACTGGATCGGGCTGGCCCGCTACGGCCCGCCTCTTCAGCAATTCAGGCTCCAGAAATCCACGGCCCGTCACATGATCCACGTCGGGTCGGTAGAATAACCAGCCATCCCGTCCCACGTACGCCTTCTCATTCCCCTGCCCCAGCGTCAGCAGAAACGACTGCACCACCGGCAGCACCGACTCACCCACCACCGAACTCCGTTCCCAGTCGTCTTCGACCGACTTGATGGCCTCCGCAGTCGGCAGCAGGCCCACCGTACCACGCAAACCGCGGGCGGCCTCCCGATCCTGCGGTTCGGGAACAAGCCCGGCCAGTTCCCTGCCGAAATCCACAAGCCCAGCGCCACGGCGGCTTCCGAGCGCGAACTGGAGCAGCGGCACCGCCGCGATCACCGCCAGAAAGCAACCGACAAGGGCCGCCCGCGTGCCCCGCGCAAACTCGGTGTGCCCGAGTTCAGCAGCCGCCTGTTCCTCGCGGGTCACTTTCGCTCTGATGCGGTCAACGCTGCCGGTTTCCTCTGCTTTCATGGTCGGGACATCAGAAGATGAAATAGATGAAGGGATTGTACGACTGCGCAAAGAGCATGGCGAGCGCCCCGGCCAGCACCGTGAAGACCAGCAGCACCTTCGGCCACGTCATGCGCCTCGTCAGATCCCACGACTGCGGCATCAGCCAGACGACCGCGGCCGCGACCGCAAAGCTCAGCAGGTAATACGGCTGACCAATCAATCCCCGGATGAGCCGGGCGTTCTCCGCAGCGCCGGAACCAAAGAGACTCCCAAGATAACGCAGGGCCGACGGAAGATCGCTCGCCCGGAAGAACACCCAAGCCAGGCAGACCACCGCAAAGGTCACCACCATCCTCAGCAGCTTCGGCAGCGCCGCGTAGAGACTGCGCCGCCCCATGCTCCGCTCCAGCGCCAGCCAGCCACCATGAATGCCTCCCCAGATCAGAAAATTCGCACTGGCTCCATGCCACAGTCCACCCAGCACCATCACGAGAATCAGATTGAGGTACGTGCGCGCTTCTCCCTTCCGGTTCCCCCCCAGGGGCACATAGAGGTAGTCGCGCAGCCAGCTCGACAGCGAAATGTGCCAGCGGCGCCAGAAGTCGGTAAGCGATTCACTCCGGTACGGAGAATCAAAATTCTTCGCAAAGATGAATCCCAGCATCAGGCCGAGCCCGATTGCCATGTCGGAATAGCCGGAGAAATCGAAGTAGATCTGGAAGGCGTACGCCACGAGGCCATACCACGCATCCACAAGGGCCGGACCGGCGGCATCGAAGACCGTATCGGCCACCTTCCCGCAGGGATTGGCGAGCAGTACCTTCTTTCCAAGCCCCAGCGAAAACATCGCCACTCCGCGCGCAAACTTATCCAGCGTATGCCTGCGGTTCTCCAATTGCTCGGCAAGGAAGGAGAACTGCAGAATCGGGCCCGCCACCAGATGCGGATACATGGAAACAAAGCAGGAAAAGTCCCCGAAATGCTTCATCGCCTTGGCATCGCCACGGTACACATCTATCGTGTAGGAAAGCGATTGGAAGGTGTAGAAGCTGATCCCCAGTGGCAGGATCACCTGGAGGGTCGATTCCCATTGCGCCTGCGGCCAGCCCAGCGAAGCGACGAGGGCATTGTAGCTGTCG
>CAZSDE010000513.1:0-3020 GCA_964605435.1 uncultured Akkermansia sp. | reverse complement strand
AAGGGATTTGAAAAGGTGGTGAGCACGGCCGACGGCCGGAAGTCGTTCTACACGCTCTGGAGCCGGGCCAAGGATCAGCAACTCTACGCGGAACTCCCGAAGGATTTCGGCGGCCAGAAACACTACCTCGCCCTCACAGTCGCCAGCGGGGACGACTACGCCGGCCTCCAGGCAGGCGACCTCTATTTCTACTGGCGTTCCTACGGGAAACGCATCGCCATGGTCACTCCGGAACTGAGCATCCGCTCGACGGGAGACAAAGCGAGCCAGGACAGCATCAAGCGGCTCTTCACGGACCGCGTCATCCTCGACATGCCCGTCCAGACCATCATGCCCAATGGCGGGCCCATCATCGACCTCGACGAACTCGTGGTCATGCACGCGGAGAAATTCTTCGGCGCAGAAGCGCTCGGCATGAACAAGGGGCTCTACAAGATCAAGACCGCCAAGGCATTCCCCAATAATGTGGAAATCGCCGTGGAAGCCCCCGCCGCGGGCGGAAAACTCCGCACGTTCCACTACAGCTTCAGCCTCATCCCGGACAACACCGGCTACCAGCCCCGCCTCGCGGACGAACGCGTGGGCTACTTCACCACCTCCTACACGGACTTCGGCAAGTTCACCCCGGAGGAAACCAAGGCCCGCTTCATCAACCGCTGGCACCTCGAAAAGGCTGACCCCTCCCTGAAACTCAGCCCGCCCAAAACCCCCATCATCTTCTACATCGAACACACCACCCCCATCCGCTACCGCCGCTGGGTCAAGGAAGGCGTCGAAATGTGGAACAAGGCCTTCGAAAAGGTCGGTCTCGTCAATGCCATCCAGGTCTACTTCCAGGACGCCTCCACCGGCGAACACATGGAAAAAGACCCGGAAGACGTGAATTACAATTTCATCCGCTGGCTCTCCAATGGCGTGGGCACCGCCATCGGACCCTCGCGCACCCACCCCCTCACGGGCCAGATCCTCGACGCCGATATCGTCCTCACCGACGGCTGGATCCGCCACTGGTGGCGCCAGTACAATGACATCGTCCCACAGCTCGCCATGGAAGGAGCTTCCCCGGAAACGCTCGCATGGCTGCACGATAATCCCCAGTGGGACCCACGCGTGCGCCTCGCCGCCCCGGAAAAACGCGCCCAGGTCATCGACCAGATGAAGCGTTCCCCCCTCCCTGCCCTCGGCGGCCACGCCCTCGCCGCCGCCATGCAGGGCGGACCACTCGCCGGCCGCAACGAATACGACGGCCTCGTCGGCCGCAACGTCCAGTTCAATGGCTTCTGCCAGGCAGCCGACTGGAAAAGCCACGGCCTCGCCCTCATGGACATGGCCATGGCCACCGCCGCCGCAGAGGCAGCCCCCGGCGACCAGATGATCGATGGCATTCCCGAAAACTTCATCGGCCCCCTCCTCGCCGACCTCACGGTCCATGAAGTCGGTCACACCCTCGGCCTCCGCCACAACTTCAAAGGCTCCAGCATCTACTCGTACGCCGAAATCAACAGCGACGCCATCAAGGGCAAAAAACCCTTCGCCTCCAGCGTCATGGACTACATCCCCATCAACGTGGTCGCCCGCAAGGATGTGCCCCAGGGCGACTACGGCATGATCTCGGTCGGTCCCTACGATGACTGGGCCATCGAATACGGCTACTCCTTCGAAAAGGATCTCAAACCAATCCTCGCCAGGAATACCCAGCCGGAACTCATGTACGCCACGGACGAAGACACCGGCGGCCCAGACCCCCGCGCCCGCCGCTACGACTTCGCCAAGGACCCCCTCGCCTACGCGGAAAATCAAATGACCCTCGTCCGCGATCACCGCAGCAAACTCCTCGATAAATTCGTCAAGGACGGCGATTCATGGGCCAAAGCCCGCCGCGGCTACCAGCTCACCCTCCAAACCCAGGTCCAGGCCGTCATGATGATGGCCAACTGGCTCGGCGGCAGCTTCACCCACCGCAACCGCAAGGGCGATCCCAATGCCACCGCCCCAGTGGAACCAGTGCCCGCCGGCCTGCAGCGCGACGCCCTCAAGTTCGTCCTCGCCAATACCTTCCCGGACGAAGCCTACGGACTCAGCCCCAACCTCCTCAAGTTCCTCACCGTCGACAAATGGTGGGACATGGAAAACAACTTCGAGGAACCCAACTGGCCCGTCCATGACCGCGTCCTCGGCATCCAGGCCAGCGCCATGACCGCCCTCCTCAACCCAGTCAACCTCAGCCGCGTCTTCGATAACGAATTCCGCACGGCCAATGACCAGGACGCCCTCACCCTCCCGGAAGTCCTCAACACCGTCCGCGCCGCCGCATGGAGCGAACTCGACAACCCGGACAATAACCGCCAGTTCAGCGACCGCCAGCCGATCATCAGCAGCCTCCGCCGGAACCTCCAGCGCGAACACATCGACCGGCTCATCGACCTCGCCAATAATAAACTCGGCACCGCCCCGGCCGCGAAACCAATCAGCGACCTCGCCGCCGCCCAGCTCGCCGAACTCAAGGACAAACTCACGGCCACCGCCGCCATCGAAAAACTCGACAACTACTCCCGCGCCCACCTCCGCGAAAACGCCGCCCGCATCACCAAAATGCTCGACGCCCGCTACGTGGTCGTGAAGTAATCATCCCCACACCCCCATCACCGGCGCGTCCCCGCTCACCACGGGGACGCGCCTTTTTTTTCACCCACTCTCCCCCACCCCAATGTTTCCCCTTTACGCAGGATCCTTCCCATCCTAGAAAACCATTCCCTTTCAGGAAGAGTGGCTGAGCGGTTGAAGGCACCTGACTCGAAATCAGACGTAGGGGCAACTCTACCGTGGGTTCGAATCCCACCTCTTCCGCCATTTTCACAAGTCCCTGACCATCAGGGAGATGACTCCACCGAAAGGTCTCGGTCAGCCGAGAGTTGCCAAAAGCTCTGGCCACTCGCGGGTTCGCCAGCGGCAAGGAACAAAGCGCGGACTTTCCAGTCCGCATCATGTGTCCGGAGAGGTCTGGCCTTTTGTTGGTTCCG
>CAZSDE010000512.1:2436-3035 GCA_964605435.1 uncultured Akkermansia sp. | reverse complement strand
TGGGTGGTGTGCTGGGTGTGCTGCTGCCGCTCATGGAACGGATGTTTCCGCGGCTGCGTCCGTGGTTGCCCAGCGCGATGGGGCTGGGGCTTGGCTTCGTGATTGATTTTGCGAGTGGACTTGGGTTCACGCTGGGTGCTCTCCTTGCGTGGTTCTGGCAGAAGAGGAATCCCGCCCAGGCGGAACGCTACACGGTCCCGGTCGGTTCTGGTTTCGTGGCCGGGCAGGCGCTTGTGGAGGCCCTCATCACGATTGTGCTGGCTGCCATCGGCTTGTTCGCGCTGCGGGCCTGAGCGAGGGCACAGGGCGTTTCCGGAACTGGAAATATCCGTTCGCGCCGCGGCGGTGGCGGGCGTTGATAGGGAAGGGTCCGGATGGTCCGGATCCGCAAGCAATCTGAAATGAAGCAAGACAACCCCCATGAGAAGACCGGGAAGGATTTCACCGGTGGAGGCATCCTCGCCCTCAGTGGCAAACGCACGACCACCGGAGATCCGGCCTTCGATGCCCGCGTCGACCAGTTGGTGAAGGACTGGGGTGGCGTGGCCAATGCCGACCTCATCGAAGAACTCATCATCTCCGCCCTGCGGCTGGCCAGG
>CAZSDE010000512.1:0-2426 GCA_964605435.1 uncultured Akkermansia sp. | reverse complement strand
TGCTCAACCGGGCCGTCAAAGAGCTGCGCAATGCCTGGCGCGTCTTCCGGCCGTTCGGCAACCGCCGCAAAGTGGCCGTTTACGGATCTGCGCGGACGCGACCCGACGAACCCGAAGCAAAGGCCGCCGAGCGCTTCTCCCGCCGCATGGTCGAAGAAGGGTTCATGATCATCACCGGAGCCGGCGACGGCATCATGGGGGCCGCCCAGAAGGGAGCCGGAGCCGACAACAGCTTCGGCTTGAATATCCGGCTGCCCTTCGAGCAGGAAGCCAACGAAACCATCGGAGGCGACCCCAAGCTTGTGCCCTTCAATTACTTCTTCACGCGGAAGCTGACCTTTGTGAAGGAATCGGAAGGATTCGCCCTCTTTCCGGGCGGGTTTGGAACCATGGACGAAGGTTTTGAAGTTCTGACGCTCATGCAGACCGGGAAAACCGCCATTCTGCCGCTCGTCATGGTCGATGTCCCGGGGGCCAATTACTGGAAGACCTTCGACCGCTTCCTGCGCGACGAACTGCTGAGCCGACGTCTCATCAGCGTCGACGACTTCGCCCTCTTCCGGATCACCGACGACATCGAAGAAGCCGTGCACGAGTTCAAGCACTTCTACCGGATCTTCCATTCGTACCGCTTCGTGCGCGATCAGTTCGTGGTCCGGCTCCAGCGGAAACTGAGCGACGCTTATCTGGCGCAACTCAATGCTGACTTCGGCGACCTTGTGGCGTCGGGTTCGATTCAGCAGAGCGAGGCCTTGCCGCAGGAAATGGACGAGGAAACCATCACGCACCTGCCGAGGCTTGTGTTCCGGCTCCAGCGCCGCAACTACGGACGGCTGCGCCGCTTCATCGACGCCATCAACGATTGCCCGCCCGGTTGACCATGGCGGCCCGGGAACGACTCGATGCTGCCCTCGCGGCACGCGGCATGGTGGATTCCCGTGAGCAGGGCCGCAGGCTCGTGCTCGCCGGGGAAGTCCGCGTGAATGGGCAGCCCGCGGCCAAGCCAGGACAGTCCGTCACCGCCGCCGATGTCCTCGAGATCCTTGCCAAGCCACGCTACGTAAGCCGCGGCGGCCTCAAACTGGAAGGAGCCCTGCAGCAGTTCGCCATCGATCCCACCGGATGGATCTGCATGGACATCGGAGCCAGCACCGGCGGCTTCACCGATTGCCTGCTCCAGCACGGGGCTGCCCGCGTCTACACCTTCGATGTCGGCACCAATCAGCTCGTCTGGCGCCTCCGCAGCGACCCCCGCGTGATCGCCCGCGAGCAATGCAATGTCCGTCACCTCACCCCGGACGATTTCCCGGAACCTCCCCAGCTCGCCGTCTTCGATGTCTCCTTCATCTCCCTGCGCCTCGTGATGCCACCCGTCATGCAGGCCCTCGCCCCCGGTGGTCACCTCGTCTGCCTCATCAAACCACAGTTCGAACTGACCCGCGAAGACATCGGCCCCGGAGGCATCGTCCGCGATCCCGCCCTGCACGACCGCGCCGTCGTCTCCATCCGCAACTTCATCGATGCCTGTCCCGGCTTCCAATGGCGCGCCGTCATGGATTCCCCCATCCGCGGAACCGATGGAAACCGGGAATTCCTCGCGTGGATCACCAAGTCGCCCGGCGGCGGAACCGTTCCCGGATCAGGGACCTTGTAAGAACCATAAGTTTCATAGGCTTTATCAACTCTGGAAATGTCCGGATGGTCTGAGGGCCGCCGGGTGGCGTGCGAGGTGGTGCCGGATAAAAAAATTTGCGGGCCTCCCAGGGATGTGATCCCCGAGAGGCCCGCGGTGAATCGCCCGGCGACCAGACCGAGCGATTCGTTCCTCGTTACCAACAAATTTCTGATTACTGCGAGTAATCTGTGAATAACTTAGCACGGGACGGCTTTATGGCAAATAGAATTTCAAAAATTTATCTGATAATCAGGGACCTTTCCTAAATTCAGGCTTTGCTCCGGGGAGACGAATCTCTGCGAGGGGTGAAAAGTCGGTGAGGTGGTGAAAGATTGGGGATGCGGAATAGGCGGAGGAGGCTAGATAGGATGAAATGGTGAATACTGGTGAGGCGAAACTTGTTTTGGCGTCTGGTTCTCCGCGGCGGCGCGAGTTGCTGGCGGAGGCTGGCTATGAATTTGTGGTGGACGCGGCGGACATTGATGAGCGGCACGAGGAACGGATGGGGTTGGAGGAACTGACGAAGTGGAACGCGGTGGGGAAGGCGAGGGTGGGGGTCGGTCGGTGGCCGGGTGCGGTCATTCTTGCGGCGGATACGCTCGTAGCGATTGATGGGGTGGCGCTGACGAAGCCTGTGGATCTGGATGAGGCTCGGGGGATGCTGGCGCGGTTGGCGGGCCGGACGCATGCTGTGGTGACGGCGGTGGCGGTGGTGGGTGGGGGCCGGGAAGAATGCTTCACGGTGGAGACG
>CAZSDE010000511.1:1787-3035 GCA_964605435.1 uncultured Akkermansia sp. | reverse complement strand
CATCATGCGTCCATGCTCCATGATGTCACGCACATGCGATCCATCAAGGGTCTCGAACTCAAGGAGCGCCCTCGCCAGCGCATCAAGCGCCCCCCGGTGCTTCAGCAGAATGTCCATGGCACGCTGATACCCATTGTCGATCAATCGCTTGATCTCGGCATCAATCTTCTGCGCAGTCGCTTCACTGTAATCACGGCCACGCATCAGATCACGGCCCAGAAACACCTGCTCGGACCCATCACTGTAATCAATCATCCCAAGATTATCGGACATCCCCCACTCGCACACCATCCGGCGCGCTATGTTCGTCGCCATCTTGATGTCGCCCGAGGCCCCGCTCGTTACATCGCCAAAGACAATCTCCTCGGCAACCCGACCACCCATCGCCACCACAATCGAATCGAGCAGTTCGTTCTTCCGCGTGTTGTACTTGTCTTCCTCCGGAAGCCACATCGTCGATCCAAGCGACGGTCCCCGCGGAATGATCGTTACCTTGTGCAGCGGTTCCGTGTGCTCCAGCACCTCAAGCAGAATCGCATGCCCAGCCTCATGGTAGGCCGTCGTCTCCTTCTCCTTCTCGGAAATTGCCAGACTGCGCCGTTCCTTGCCCCAGCGCACCTTGTCCCGCGCTTCTTCCAGTTCCTTCAGGGTAATGCCCTTGAGGCCACGGCGGGCGGCCAGCAGCGCCGCCTCGTTGATGACATTCGCCAGTTCCGCCCCGGAATACCCGGGCGTTCCCCGCGCAATCACCCCAAGGTCCACATCCGCCGCCATCTTCACCTTCCGCGAATGCACCTTGAGAATGGCTTCTCTCCCCTTCACATCGGGCAGGCTCACCGTGACCTGACGGTCAAAACGACCCGGACGCAGCAAGGCCGGGTCCAGCACAACCGGACGGTTGGTCGCCGCAATGATGATGACGCCCTCCTGTGTATCAAAGCCATCCATCTCCACCAGAAGCGCATTGAGGGTCTGCTCGCGTTCGTCGTGCCCACCGCCGAGCCCATGCCCACGATGACGGCCCACGGCGTCGATTTCATCAATGAAAATCAGACATGGCGCATTCTTCTTGCCCTGCTCGAACATGTCGCGCACCCGGCTGGCACCAACCCCGACAAACATTTCCACAAAGTCGGATCCGCTGATGCTGAAGAAGGGCACGTCGGCCTCTCCCGCGATGGCCTTGGCAAGCAGGGTCTTGCCAGTCCCTGGAGGTCCCACCATGAGGACACCCTTCGGAATGTGACC
>CAZSDE010000511.1:0-1777 GCA_964605435.1 uncultured Akkermansia sp. | reverse complement strand
ACTCCCAAACCTCTTCCTTGGCCTCGTCACACCCAGCCACCTGCTTGAAGGTGACTTTGTTTTTGTCCATCGCCAGCAACCGGGCCCGGCTCTTGCCGAAACTCATGGCCCCGCGCCCGGCCATCTTGATCTGCTGACGGAAAAAGAACCATAGCACCCCAAGGAGCAGCAGCACGGGCAGCATGCTCAGCAGAAAACTGGTTCCCACGTTGTCGCTCCACTCATAGTTCGGCACAATCCCCTTCTCGTCGAAAATCTTGTTGAGACGTTCCTTCTCCATCGAGGAATCAAATGGCACCCGGAAGGTCTGCTTCTGCGGTCCTTCGCCAGTCGTGAACGTCAGGACCTCAGCCCCCACTTCCGTGATCTTCTTCACGCTGTCCTTGTTCACCTCGTCCTTCTGCAGCTTCTCCACAAATGCACGGTAATCAAGCTGCTGCCCCCGCGCCGAACTCGGCACCATGAGCCCAGCCGCGAGGAGACCGATGGCAATCGACAGGATGATGAGGCCCTTCCAGTTGAATCCCTGGGGTTCATTGCCGCCGCCACGGCGGTCGGGATTATCGGGAGGACCCGGACGTTGGTTGTTCTCGGACATTGCTTGGACTTGGATTGGGGGAGATTCAGCAGAACCAAAAGCTCCCAGTCGGGAACCCTAGTTTATGTTTCTACGCGGCGCAACCCTGCCTTAGACTCGGTTTTTTGACGCTCTGCCCCCCATGAAGCGGCCTCGCTTTGCGTTTGCCGAACCCTGCCCGTCCCGGCACAATTGCCACCCGATGAAATTGTTCCCGTCCCTCATGGCCGCCTGCCTCGCCGCAGTCTGCCTGCTCCCCGGATGCGGAACCATCAGCAGTGTCTCCCATTCCATCGGTTCCTCCACCGCCAGCCTCTCCCGTAAAGTCTCCGGCACCGTCTCGTCTTCAGCCCGCTCCGTCGGCTCCGCCACCGCCAATGCCACCAAAGCCACCGGCCGCTTCCTCGGCTCGGGAGCACGCCTCGCCACCGGCAGCGCCGCCCGACTCTGGCCATGGAAGGACAAGGGCGGTCAGCCCAGGGAAAAACCACCCGCCCAGACCACCGCAGGCAACCCAGCGGAAAAGCCAGTCGAAGCCTTCACCTTCCCCGCCGGCAGCCCGCTCGTCCGTCCCGCCGAATTCTCCCCAGCAGACGCACGCCTCGAAAATTCCTCAGTCACGCTCCCGGGCGGCTGGGACATCCGCGGCTCCACCATCCAGTACCACCTCGCGGACGACGGCCTGACCGCCGCATTCCTCCGCGCCACCGGATCGCCGGCCTCTGCCACTTCCTCCAACGGCGACTCAGCAGAAGCCTCGGAAATCCATTACCGCCACAGCCCCGGCGTCCTCCTCCTCCGCGGCAAACCTCTTCTCCGTGCCGGATCGAACTCGGTCCGTGCCACCAGCCCCTCCACCAGTATCCGCATCCACCTGGAATCCGGTGCCATCGCGGTGGACGGGCCCGCCCACTGGGGCGAATGACGTCGCTTTTCCCATGATCCTCCGCTCAATTCTCTCCCTCACGTGTGCCCTCGGCCTTACGTCCTGCGGCACGGCCGCCCACTGGATCAATCAGGCCACCTCCCTCGTCGGCGGGGTCCTCAGCCCAGTCACCAATATCCTCCGCAGCTCGGAAGGCGGTTCGGAAAAGGAATGGGAACGCTCGGCCCGGAACGGCTACCGCCTCAAACCCGCACCCGTCAGGGAAACGCCTGCCAAGCCATGACCAGCGCGGAACTCCTCGCCAGCGCGGACCG
>CAZSDE010000510.1:0-3037 GCA_964605435.1 uncultured Akkermansia sp. | reverse complement strand
TGCGGCGCAGGGTCACCTTGCCACCGGCTTCGCTCACGAAGCTGGCACGGAAATGCTTGCCGCCCACCAGTTGCCAGAGCCGCACAGCTTCTTCGCCCCGCAGAAATGGAACCGGGATCGCTGCCATCAGCAGTACCACCAGCATGCGTCGCCATGGAGTCATCATCGGTAGAGCGTCAATCGGGTTGGAAATTCCGCGCGCTCCTACCGCAGACGTCCCCGGAACGCAAGCCGCTCAGTCACCATCGATTTCAATGCAGCGGTCGAGCACGGCATCGTCAATCCGGGATCGACCGTACAAACGCAGGGCCGCCGACGTGGGCAGCCCGGCATCGAGAATTCCCATGGCCGCATCCGCCACCGGATACGGGGTCCGCTTGGCCTGAAAGGTACTCGTCCGGCTGTCCCAGATGCCCCAATGCGCCCGGGGATCGCCCGTGCGGGGTTGCCCGACCGATCCCACCGTGATGGCGGCCGGGCGGCTCGCAGGAGGAAACCGATACACGCCCGGCGACTTCTTCACGAAGCTCTCTGTCCCTCCGCAGAAGGCCTTTTCCCGGTGACTGTGTCCAAAGAAACCGACGCGCTTGCCAAGCAAGGCAAGGGTTGGTTCCGCTTCCTCGGCGGACACAAGGTACGGCCAGCCATCATCGTCCCCATGCAGGGCCGCATGCCCGAAAACCAGATTGGCAGTTTCCCAAACCCTCGGACGATCCGCCAGCCACGCCAAATCATCGCCCGTCACCAATGCCCGCGCATGGCGGATTCCCGCAAAGACCTGATTCTTGATCGCCCCCCGCGTCTGCTCAAGCCGCAGGAATTCCTCGTCGGGTTGCGTCAGATACGAATCATGGTTTCCCATGACCACCGGACAGCCCAGCGCCCGGACGGCCTGCACGCATTCAGCGGGCCACGCCCCGTAGCCGACAATGTCCCCAAGACACACAAGACTACCGACATCCGATTGCTCAATCGACTGCAACACCGCCCGCAGGGCAGGCAGATTCGCATGGATGTCCGTAATGATCGCGTAGCGCATGAGGCGAGGAAAGATCAACCTCGCATTAGCACACGTGAACGCCAAATGAAAATGCGGAAGTGCGGGTCAGCCTCAGCGATCCCCCTGAAGCCATGCCAGCACCCGCTGGTCGTCGTCCCCCGCCGCCCAGACCACCCGCAGGAAGTCGGCTCCATGGCAGTCATGCCGCTGGAAGAAGAGGCGGTCGCCCCCGCATCCATACATGACATCGGGATGCAGCTCGCCACGCAGCTTGGCCCTCGCCTTCGCCAGAATCCGGCGCAGCCACGGGATGCCGCCAAGGCTGGCATCTTCGCGTTCCGGGAGATCCGACGGCCGCAGTTCGCGGTCGGATGCCTTTCCTTTCTGAATCACATGGAAGTAATCGCGCCGCACCGCCGCAATGAGCAGTGCTGTGGAAGGAGCCGGGTCGCCCCCGCTGTCGCCATTGTCTTCGACGAAATCGTAGAATTCCCGCGGCTTGCAGCCAAGCGACGCCAGCCACGCCGTTTCCTCCGGGGAAAAATAATTGGCCCACTGTCCGTCGCCTTTCAGGTATCGCTGGAGGCTGCGGTCGAACAAAGCAAGAAAGCGGAGGTCCCAGGTGGCGTGTGCACTCATGCTGCTTCCAGTAGCCGGACACGGCCATCCCGCAAGCTGCACTGGCGCGCGGGCTGTGCAGGAATTGCGCCGCATGCGCGGATGGTCACGGGTTGCGTTCATGGCGTATGACGGATATTCTGAACGATCGGTCGCTTTCTTCCCAATCCCCGCATGTCTGCCATTCCCCCTTCCGCCACGTCGATTCCCAAGGCCCCGCTGCCAGCTCCGGTGCCCATGACCGTGCGGCGCTTCCGGCAGCCCAAGAAGAATATTCCGCAGACGAAGCCGGAACGCGACCGGGTCCTCGGACTCGTCAGGGATTACCTCGAGCGGCATGAACCAGTTCCCCCGCTGCCGCAGGAGGAACTGCGCGTGCATGCCGAACGTCTCGTGGCGGAAGCTGGCATCAATCCGGCCTACACGGATTACGCGGGCGTCCTGCTGAATAACGAAATGTGGCGCGAATCACTCGCGACCATTCCCTACGAAAAGCGCCTCCTTCTCATGCCGAAGTGCCTGCGCGTCGAAAGCAAGTGCCCGGCCCCGTTCGATGAATTCGGTCTGCTCTGCAAGCAATGCGGGCTCTGCACGATCCAGGATTTTCAGAACGAAGCGGAACGTCTTGGCTACGCGGTCCTCGTGGCGGAAGGATCGGCCATTGTCATGAGCCTGATCCAGACGGGCAAGATCGAGGCGATCGTTGGCATTTCCTGTCTTCCGGTGCTGGAGCGGACGTTCCCGTACGTGGAAGCAGCGGCCATTCCGGCGGTGGCCGTCCCCCTGCTGCAGGACGACTGCATCGATACCACGGTCGATATCGACTGGGTCTGGGATTACCTTCACCTCACCAGCGAGGACAAAACCCGCCGCCTCAATCTCAATGCCCTCCACGACGAAGTGCGTTCATGGTTCACTCCCTCGGAAATCGAGCGCCTCATGGGTCCGGCCGACGGGGCCGCGGAAATCATGGCCCGCGAATGGCTGGACCGGGCGGGCAAGCGCTGGCGTCCCTTCCTGACGGTGGCAGTGAGCCAGGCGCTCCGCGAGAACGCAGAGGCTCCCATGACGGATTCGATCCGCCGCATCGCCCTTGCGGTGGAATGCTTTCACAAGGCGTCGCTGGTGCACGATGACATCGAGGACGGCGATGAAAAGCGTTACGACGAGCCGGCCCTGCACACGGAATACGGGATTCCGGCGGCCCTCAATGCAGGCGACCTCCTCATTGGAGAAGGATACCGTCTCCTCGCGGAAGCAGGCGTGCCGGCCACGGCCCTCGGAGCCATGATCCGCATCGCCAGCGAAGGCCAGCGCGAACTCTGCCGCGGCCAGGGCGCCGAACTCGCATGGCAACGCCAACCGACCGCCCTCGCGCCCGCCCAGGTCCTCGAAATTTTCCGCCGCAAGACGTCGCCC
>CAZSDE010000509.1:0-3039 GCA_964605435.1 uncultured Akkermansia sp. | reverse complement strand
TTCAACAACAGTTACCGGGAAAGGATGGAGGCCGCGGGTTTTGTGATTTCGGGGACCAGTCCCGATGGGGAACTGGTCGAGATGGTGGAAGTGCGGGGTCATCCGTTCTACATTGCGTCGCAGTTCCATCCCGAATTCCTTTCGAAGCCGACGAAGCCGCACCCGCTCTTTGATGCCTTCATCCGGGCGTCGATTGAGACAAAGCGCTGAAGGGCATTGATGCGGAGGAAAGGGAGGGGCGGCGGGTCGCGTTGAGGAGGTCGAACTGACGATCTGAAATGAAACTTTCCTTTCCTGCGCTGCTGGTTCTGATGTCATCCATGTCTGTGCTGGTGGCGGCTCCCGAGGGCTTTAATTATGAAGAGGCGAAGGTGCCGCCGTACACCTTGCCGGATCCTCTGCGCGCGGCGGATGGGCGTGTCATCACGAAGGCCGTCGAGTGGACGGGCGGGCTGCGGGAAGAGACGAGAAGCCTGCTGGAGCGGGAAATGTTCGGCCGTGCTCCCGCGCGTCCGTCCCTTTGGTATCGGGTTGTGGAGGAAGCTGCGCCGATGCCCGGAGGCAAGGTACTGAGGAAGCAGGTCGAGGTATCGCTGAGTGGCCGGGAAGAGGGACCGTTTCTGGATCTGCTGATCTGTGTACCCGCCGGGGCCAAAGGGCCCGTGCCGCTGGTTTTCGGATTGAATTTCCAGGGAAATCAGGCCGTCAGTCACGATCCCGGGATCCGGTTGTGCCGGTCGTGGCTGCGGGACGATGTGAAGGGCGGGATTACGGGGAACCGTGCGACTGAGGCGTCGCGTGGGCTCCAGGCCGAGCGCTGGCAGATTGAGTATGCGGCCAGCCGTGGTTATGGTGTGGCGACGGTCTGCTACTGCGACATTGATCCGGATTTCGATGACGAATGGAGGAATGGGGTGCATGCGCTGCATCCCGAGGTGGAGGCGCGGCGCGACGGAGAGAGTTGGGGCAGCATTGCGGCGTGGGCATGGGGGATGAGTCTGACGATGGATTATTTCGGGAAGGAGGCGCTGGTTGATGCGAAGCGGGTGATCTGTCAGGGGCATTCACGGCTTGGCAAGACTGCCCTGTGGGCCGGGGCGTGTGACGAACGCTTTGCCATGGTCATTTCCAACGACAGCGGGGCGGGAGGAGCAGCTCTCGGAAAGAGAATCTTCGGAGAGACCGTGGCGCGGCTCAATGCATCGTTTCCGCATTGGTTCTGCGGGAATTTCCGGAAGTATTCCGACCGGGAAGGCGAGATGCCGTTCGACAGTCACCAACTCATCGCGCTGTCGGCTCCCCGGCCTGTCCTCATCACCAGCGCGACCGAGGATCACTGGGCGGATCCGAAGGGGGAATGGCTGGGAGGGTTTCATGCCAGTCCGGTTTACCGGTTGCTGGGGACCGATGGCATGGCGGCAGCGGAGTGGCCTGAGCCCGGTCGGCTGGTGGAAAGCCGCATTGGCTATCTGCTGAGGCCGGGGGCGCATGATGTGACCCTGGCCGATTGGAAGGCGTACCTTGATTTCGCCGATCGGCATCTGGCGCGATGAGCATGAAGCGGAGAGCGATGCTGCGAACTTTGCTGCTGCCTTGGCTGGCGGGGGCTGCTGAGGGAGAAACGGAGAGGCTGCGCTGGAGGCTTGTTCCCGAGGGCTGGGGGGTGGCGTCCGAGCCTGACATCAGGGCCGTGCTGGGGTCGGCGATGGCCGAGTTGTGGCGCTTTTTTCCGGAGCGGAAGCTGGAGCCTTTCGTGGTCCGCCGGGGGCGTGAGAATCCGATTGTGCATTATGCCCGCAGCGGACTCGGCGAGATCGTCATGCAACTGAATACGCAGGATCGCTTCTGGTGTCAGTATGCGTACCAGTTTGCCCACGAATTCTGTCACATTCTCTGCGGGTTTGAGGACGACTATAAGGGGAATCAGTGGTTTGAGGAAAGCCTGTGCGAGTGTGCGTCTCTTTATGTGCTGCGGCACATGGCGGTGGCGTGGGCGCGGCATCCTCCCTATCCGGGATGGCGGGAATATGCGCCCAATTTCCGGACGTATGCCGACGATGTGATGAAGAAATTCGAGGACGTTCCGGATGCGGGCATTGCTGACTATGTGAAGCGTCACCGGACGGAACTGACAAAGAACGCTGCGGACCGTGCCCGCAATGGTCCGGTGGCGGTGGCGCTGCTGCGCCAGCTGGAGGCTGCGCCGCAGTACTGGGAAGCGGTCAGTTGGCTCAACAGTGCTCCTTCGCCGGAAGGCGAGACCATGGAGGAATATTTTTTAAAATGGCTCAGGGCTTCGCCGGAACGGGTGCGGCCATTTGTGGAGCGCCTGTGCCGCCTCGCAGGAGGGAGAATTCCCTGAACAAAAAGAAAAAGGTGCGATCCGGAGGGGGAGCGCGCGTTCTGGGGGAAAGATTCCAAGCGGAGGTCTATCGGCCCCAACCGCGCCGTCAGAACCTGCGGCGGCGGGACAGAGCCATGGCAGTAGCAGCCGCACCGAGTAAAGTACTGGAGGGTTCCGGGATTGGGGTGAACTCACCAGAGATCCGGAGCAGGAAGCCGCGGTCGAGAAGAGGACCGCCTTCAGGCACGCCAGCCGACGTAGTGACTCCGAAAACGAAATCACCCGTCTGGAAGGAAGGAAGGTTTACGGTGGCGGTGAAGTCTCTCTGGGCATCTGAGCCGATGGAGTCATCGGCGACGAGGTTGGCGCTCCAGAGATCCTCGCGGAGACTGAACTGAGTGTACTCCGGGATGGAAGGGAAGCGCTGGGTGGTGGTGAGCGTGGATGGCAGGCTGTAGGTGCCATTGGGATCCAACTTCAGTCCCCAGACGTCGGTCACATGGGAACCAATCCGGGAGTCAAGGTCGCCGGATTCGATGCGGACCCCTGTGAACTCGGAGGGGAGAAGTGGTACCAGAGCCCCTCCGTCGTCCTTGCGGTAGAGAGAAAGCGAATAGGTCAGGTAGGGATTCTTCGCCGGAGCTCCGGTGAGAGAAAAGGTTCCGTCGTTGGCGAAAGCGGCCAGTCCCGAGTTG
>CAZSDE010000508.1:0-3041 GCA_964605435.1 uncultured Akkermansia sp. | reverse complement strand
ATGCCCGCGAGGGTCACCAGAAACGCCGGGATGCGGAACGACTGAATGATCCATCCCTGAAGCATCCCGAAGACCACTCCCACCACCAGCGCCACCACGATGGCCGCAGGAGCAGACCAGCCATGACGGCCGATGAGCGAAGCAATGAAGACGGTCGTGAAGGCCATCACCGCCCCCACGGACAGGTCGATGCCGCCGCCGAGGATCACAAAGGTCATGCCAATGGCGACGACGCCGAGAAACGCCCGATCCTTGAAGAGATTGAGCACCACGCGGGCCGAAAAGAAGTTTTCATACTGCCAGCCGCCCGCCGCAAACAGGGCCAGCAGCACAAGGGCCGTGGCCGCAAGCGGAAGAAGCCGTGAGGAAAGCATCCGGTTCATGCCTTCGCTGCGTTGGCGGTGCGGCGGGCCAGCGCGGACCGCACCCTGGGAGAATGAAGCAGGCAGACCGCAAGGATCACGATCGCCTTGGGAACCGGAGCCACGGCCGGAGGCACATTCTGATTGTAGAGCGTCAGCGTCAGCGTCTGCAGCAGCAGGGCACCCACGATGGATCCGGCGAGACTGAATCGCCCGCCCGCCAGCGCCGTACCGCCCGCTACGACCGCAAAAATCGCATCGAGTTCCCTCGTGTCTCCGATTCTCGCCGGATCTGCGGCAGCGATGTTGGACGCCTCGAGGATGCCGGACAACCCAGCGCAGAAGCCACTGAAAACGTAGACCGCCATGCGCACCGAATCCGTGCGGATCCCCGCAAAGCGGCTGGCGGTTTCATTGTCACCGGTCGCCTCGACAAAGAGAGCCGCCGCCGTGCGGCGCAGCGCGAGACCCGCGCACAGCGCCAGCAGCGGCACCAGCAGGACCGGCACCGGCAGACCCAGCAGCGTCCCATTCGCCAGCCACTGCAGACCCTTGTGCTGGAACGGCACCATCTGACTCCCGGTCAGCAGCATGGCCAGTCCGCGGCCCGCCACCATCGTCACCAGCGTGGCAATGATCGGCTGCAGCCGGATCTTCGCCACGAGTAGACCATTGAGCAGACCAAGAACCGTCGTCGCAAGAAGCGCCAGACCAACCGCCTGCACGAGCGGAGCACCACGGTTGACCTGCATGGCGGCAACCGCGCCGCTCACGGCCATGAGCGAACCGACCGAAAGATCGACACCCCCCGTGGCAATCACAAGAGTCATGCCCAGCGCCAGCAGCATGGGAACCCGGGCACTCTGATTGACAATATCCACGAGCGTTCCGAACAGGCGGCCATCCTTCCATTCGAGCTGGAAGAATCCCGGCGATGCCGCCGCATTGAACAGCAGGAGGGCCGCCAGAGCGGCGAGCGGCCAGATGACAGTGGAACGGAACAGATTCATGCGGCCGCCACGGTTTCCATGATCGTCTGAACGGAAATGGCGGCTCCCTCGAGGACAGCAGCCTGCCGTCGGTCGCGCAGCACCACCACCCGGCTGCTGTTGCGGACCACTTCCTCCAGTTCCGCGGAAATGAAGAGTATGCTCATGCCCGCCCGGCACAGTTCCCCGCAGAGTGCTTCGATTTCCGCCTTGGCTCCCACATCGATGCCGCGCGTCGGTTCATCGAGTATCAGCAGGCTCGGCTGCACCGCCATCCAGCGCGCCAGCAGGCACTTCTGCTGATTGCCTCCGGACAGCGTGCCGATGGGAGTCTCCGGACCGCGCGTCTTGATGTTGAGAGCCCGGATGAAACGGTCGGCGAGCGCTTCCTGCTCAGCCTGCGGCAACCGGCGCAGGGCCCCGCGCGACGCCTGCAGCGCCAGCACAATGTTCTCGCGCACGCTGAGCGACGGAATGATGCCTTCCACTTTCCGGTCTTCGCTGCAGAAGGCAAAACCGGCCGACATGGCATCGCGCGGCGATTTCAGCGCCATGGGAGTTCCCTTCAGCAGCACCCGGCCACCAGTCGCCGGATCAATGCCGAACAGAAGGCGCGCTGTTTCCGTCCGGCCGCTTCCAAGCAGGCCCGCCAGACCAGTGATGGCGCCCGACGGGATGGAGAAATCAAGGGGGCCCACCGAGCCCCTCCGCTCCAGTGCTTCGAGCCTCAGTAAATCCGGCAGATCCCCGGCACGGGCAGACGCGGGTGTTTGTTAATGAGCGGCGGCCCGCCGTCCAATCATCTGCGCGACCAGTTCCAGCCTCGGAAGCTCCGCCGTATCCCACGTGCCGATCCCGGAACCATCGCGCAGCACCGTGATGCGGTCCGAGACTTCATAGATCTGATCGAGAAAGTGGCTGACGAAAATGATGCCCATGCCCTCTCGACGCAGACGCTTCATGACCGCGAAGAGTTCCGCCGACTCCCGGGCATCGAGACTGGAGGTGGGTTCATCGAGAATGAGCACGCGGGCCTCCTGATCGAGAGCGCGGGCAATCGCCGTCATCTGCTGAACAGCCACAGGCAATGAACCCAGCTCCGCATCGACATCGGCTTCCATCCCAAGCCGCGCGAGGGCTGCCCGGGCCCGCCGCCGGGATTCACCATGCCGGATGAAGGGACCGCGCATGGGCTGCCGTCCCATCACGATGTTCTCCGCCACCGTCAGATTGGGGAGCAGATTGACTTCCTGAAAGACCGTGCTGATGCCAGCCGCTTCCGCCTCGCGCGGGCTGCGCGGCTGCAGCATCCGGCCACCCAGCGATATGGTGCCGCCATCCGCCGCATGAACGCCGGTGATCACTTTGATGAGCGTGCTCTTGCCGGCTCCATTCTCTCCCATGAGCGCATGAATCTCCCCGCTGCGCAGCGCCATGGATACCCCGCGCAGCGCCGTAAACGCACCGAAGCGCTTCACGATTTCATCCAGCTGCAGAAGAACGGACATCGCGCGCACAGATCAGGGCTGAAGAAGAATCCGCGGACCATCCGACGGCTTCGTGATGAAGAGAACCGGCCGGATTCCCGTGCTTCCGAGGTAGTCCTCGGCAATCCTTGCCGCGATGGCATCCGCCTGCGCCGCCGCCACCAGAGCGACACAGCAGCCCCCGAAGCCTCCCCCCGTCATCC
>CAZSDE010000507.1:0-3046 GCA_964605435.1 uncultured Akkermansia sp. | reverse complement strand
CGACAGCGACCCCACCATCAGCAACAGCCCGCGCTTCCGCTTCCTCAACGACCAGGTCGATGTGGCCGCCAGCATCAACTTCATTGCGGCCATGTTCTTCAGCACGAGCTACGACTGGGGACACAAGAATTATGCGCTCTACCGCGACAGCGACCGCAGCGGACGCTGGATGCCCTTCCCATGGGATCTCGACCTCAGCTGGGGACATTACTACGACGGAGCCGCCATCGCCAATACCTACTTCGACGACGTCATCCGCACGAACACGAATGACGGCACCATGCACAACTTCTCGCTCAATCATAACCAGATGGAGGCGGCCAGCCCGAACCGGAATTCGCTCTTCGCGTACCTGCTCGAGGATCCCACCACCAAGGCCATGATTCAGCGCCGCGTCCGCGCCCTCGCAGATCGCTTCTACCTTGAGAACGGACCGGCCCCGGAAATCGAAGGCCGCATGAATGCGCTCACGGATCTTGTCGACCCACCGGACATCGCGGAAAGCGACGCCGACCTCGATCTGCGCATCTGGGGGTACTGGAACCAGCACCAGACCGCCAGCGTTTCCTATGTACCCCGCTCGGCCCGCGAGGAAACCGCCCGTATCCTCGAAACGTTTCTGCCAGCCCGCCGCGGCCTGCTTTTCCGCAATGCCCCGCCACTCGGAGCTGCCTACGGCGGACCGCTTCCGCCCGCCCAGTCCCCCGCCCCGCCCATCACCTTCGGCGCGTTCGACGCCAACCCGGCCAGCGGCAACCAGGACCACGAATTCATCGAACTAGTCAATGCCGGCACGGAATTCGTCGACCTGACAGGCTGGAAACTGACGGGCGGCGTCTCGTTCACCTTCCCGGGAGGCTCGGTCATCAGCCCAGCAGGCAATACCCGCTACAATGGCCGTCTCCTCATTGCCAAATCGGCGACCGGATGGCGCACCCGCACGGCCGCACCCACCGCCGGCCAAGGCCACTTCGTTCTCATGGTCTACGATGGCCAGTTGTCATCGAATGGCGATACGGTCGAGCTGCGGGATCTCACCGGCCGCGTGGTCGCCACGCTCACGGTCCCCCCGGCTCCCAGCCCAGCACAGCAATTCCTCCGCGTCACCGAAGTGCATTACCACCCGCTGGATCCCACGGCAGCCGAACTCACCAGCGATCCCTTCCTGACCGGCGGCGATTTTGAATTCATCGAACTGATCAATGCGGGGTCGTCTCCGCTTGATGTGAGCGGTTGTTCCTTCACGGATGGCATCAGTTGGACAGCGCCCGCCGGAACGACGATCCCCGCAGGTCAGCGCGTAGTTCTTGTCAGCAATGCGTCCGCCTTCGCGCTGCGCCACCCGGGCCTCGCAACCGCCGGATCGTTCAGCGGCAGCCTCAGCAATGCCGGGGAACGACTCACCCTGCGCGACGCTGCGGGCGAAACGATTGTCAGCTTCCGTTACGGCACCCGCCCGCCATGGCCGCAGGAACCAGATGGCTCCGGACCCAGCCTCGTGCTCATCGCCCCGTCACTCGATCCCGACCTCCCGGAAAACTGGCGCGCCAGCACCGTCACGCATGGCAACCCGACAGCCACGGACTCCGTGCCCTTCACCGGAAATCCGCTCGCCGACAGCGATGCCGATGGCATGCCCGCCCTGCTCGAATACGCCCTCGGCCTGAGCGATGCCAGCCCCGCTCGCCCCGCCGGTCCCAGCTACGATCCAAATACCGGTAGCGTCAGCCTCGTCCATGCCAGCGCCGCCGACGCCGCCGCCCTCACCATCGAATCGTCTCCCGACCTCGCCACATGGCTGTCGCCCGGCCCGCTCGTCCGCACAGGATCGGTCTCCCTCGGAAACGGACTGAGCCTGACCACATGGTCGCTCCTCACCGATCCAGTGGCGACACCCCGGCTCTACCTGCGAACCCGGGCGACCCTGCGCTGACATTGCCAGGTCGGCCCGGACGATTCATGGATGCATCAATTGCCCGGTATTCCCATGGGAACCGATGGCGGCGGCATGCGACCGACAGAGTGACCGCGCCCAGTCTCAGGCGTCCAGTTTCCATGGCCCCCGCAGGCTCCGCGTGTGCATCTTCTGGGCCTCGTCATCGCCCGGAAACGCTTCGGCTGCGGAATCGTATTTCACGGCCCGGCCCAATGCCGCCGCAATGGTTCCAAGGTGACAGAAGGTCGCCGCCCGGTGCGCCGTCTCGGCCGGAGCCGCGGTCTGACCCCGGCTCAGCACAGCATCAATGAAGTTCCGGTAGTGATTATTGGAAACAAAGAGCCGTACGTCGCTGTCCTTGAACTTCACCGACCGCAGTGACTCGGGACTCGATTCCAGTTTGTCATTCTCACTGAAGACCCAGCCTTCCGTGCCAATGAACTTGACCCCCCACTTCGCGGAATCAGTCGTGCTGAACATGACAACCCGCGGGCCCTTCGCATATTGGTACTCGATCCGGAACTGCTCGGGCGCATCGTAAATGCCCGCACCGCGCCGCTTCACTTCGCCCGCCATGATTTCGACCGGCGATTCTCCGTCCTTTCCGGCTCCCCACTGCGCCACATCAAGGAAGTGCGCACCCCAATCCGTGATGTAGCCCGGCGCATAGGCATTGACCCAGCGGAAATTGAAATGGCAGCGCGCCGCCGTGTAGGGAGCCGCCGGAGCCGGACCCTGCCACATCTCATAATCAAATCCCTCGGGCACCGGTTGCTCACCCTCCATGCCACTGTAGCCACCCTGCACCATGAAGGCTCCCGGCACGCCCACCTCGATCTCCTTCAGCTCGCCAATGTAGCCATTCCGTACCCATTCGCAGCCAAGCCTCGTCTTCAGACTGGAACGCCGCCACGTGCCGCACTGCAGAACCCGTCCGTGCTTCTTCACCGCCGCACAAACCGCCCGTCCTTCCCCGATGCTCGCCGCCAGTGGCTTCTCGGAATACAGATCCTTCCCGGCCTTCGCCGCCGCCACCGCAATGACCGCATGCCAATGGTCAGGCACCGCGCACATGACCGCATCCACATCCGACCGCGCCAGCACTTCCCG
>CAZSDE010000506.1:0-3046 GCA_964605435.1 uncultured Akkermansia sp. | reverse complement strand
AGGCCGCCGCGCGCAGTTTCCGGTCGGTTTCCGCCATGAGGGCTCGGCGCCGCGCCATGGGAACGGTTTCCTCATGCCCATCCGGGAACTTCATCGGGAAGGTCATCTTGCCCGTCAATGTGTCGTACAGCCTTCCCCATGCATGCAGCCCATCGACATTGAGGTCGGCCGCAAGTTCCTCCCGCGCCCGGTCCATCTGATGCCGACCCGCTTCCCTCATGCGCCGGACACTATGCGTCGCTCCCGCACATTCCGGAGCGGCCAGCAGCACCTCGAATGCCGCTTCGTCCAGCGCCGCAAGGGCCGACTGCAGCAGCGCCCGGCGCTTGGCCACCGCCGCTTCCTGCGTCGCCAGCCAGGCTTCATCGCGCTTCACCGCCTCGTTGGCCGCATCATCCGCCGACAGGCAGCCCAGAAAGGCCGAAAGGTGGCCAATCCGGACGGTAAGCGCTTCAAAGGCCGCCACTTCCGCAGCCAGCGACGCCCCAAGGGCAGCCGACCCAGCCAGTTCCTTTCCAAGGGCATCGCGGAATTCCACGTAGTCAGCCGCTCCAAAGGCGGAAAACCATGATTGCAGCGACCAGCGGTCAGGAGCGGGATTCGGTACGGTGGACATGATGCGCGCCCCATGACACACCACGGCAGCTTCAGCAAAGGCGAACCCACAGGCAAACGTCAGGCCTCCCGCAGCTACCGCAGAATCGCGCCGCCCGGAAGCCACGGACACCGGCGGCAGGCCGCAGTCCACGGAACTATGCGGCTGGCGTCTCGCTTTCGTCCTCTTCCGGTTCATCCGGATCTTCCTCGATTTCGCGCCGCCAGCGGCGGGAAACCCACGGGCGGACCATGCCATAGAACAGGTAGCCCACAAAAAGAACGGCGGGCATGATGTACGGTTTGTACACAATCAGGCCCACAAGGAAGACCGCCGCAAGAAACCATGGTGTACTGCGCTTCGTGCGCCATGACAACCCCTTGAAACTGGGATAACGATGCCGGCTCACCATCAGAAACGACAGCATCACCATCAGAAACGGCAGCACCCAGCGCCACGCCCCCAACTCAAGGAAATGCTTGGCCTTCGGATTCGGATCAATCACCAGCAGGGTTACCGAAGCAATCACGCCGGCCGCCGCCGGAATCGGACAACCGATGAAATCACGCGACGGCTTTGTTCCCGGCGTGCTCGCAAGGCAATTGAAGCGGGCCAGCCGGATGGCCCCGCACAGCACATAGAAAACCGCGATGAACCAGCCTGCCCGGTCGGTCACCATGCCATCCAGCACCACGTAGTGCATCAGCAGCGCAGGAGCGACTCCGAAGGAAACAATGTCAGCCAGCGAATCGAATTTCCGGCCAAAGGGCGATTCCTCACCAACAGCACGCGCAATCCGACCGTCGAGCATATCAAACAGACAGGCCCCGAGAATGAGCCAGATGGCATTCTGAGCCTGATCCGACGCCCGTTCCGTGTCGCGCAGCAGCAGCTGCATGGCATAGAATCCACAGAACAGATTCCCCGCCGTCATGAAATTCGGCCAGAAATGGATTTTGGGCAGGTCGTCGTTCATGGGTCGCGGGATCTTCCGGAAGGCGAGGCAATCTGCCTGCTCCGTGGCAGTGCAGGTTGACCCGAGGGTAGGCATGGCTACGCTGCCCGAAAGAGCAATCTTCCTCCATTCCCCTAACCCCCATGAGCACGACCGCACCCGACGCCAGCCTGCACCCGGACATGACCATGGACGAACTGCTCGGACGCATGCCGGGAGCACGCCGCGCCCTCTTCGCCAAATACCATATCGGTGGCTGCCGCAGCTGCGGATTCGAAGGCAGCGAAAGCCTCGCAGATGTCTGCCGCCGCAATGACAACCTCGATCCCGGCGAAGTCATGGCCCACCTCGCCGCCAGCGCCGAACAGGACCGGCTCATGCAGATCGAACCGGAGGAACTGTCCCGCACCCTCGCCGAGAGCACCTCCATCCGGCTCATCGACGTCCGTTCCCGCGAGGAACACGAAGCCGTCGCCCTCCCAGGCTCGGAACTCATGACCCAGGAACTTCTGCAGCAACTGTTCGCCGGAGACAAGTCCGCCCGCGTGGTCGTCTACTGCCACCACGGGCAGCGCAGCCTCGACGCAGCCGCCTACCTCGCAGGACACGGCATGTCCAGGGTGCAGTCGCTCGCCGGCGGCATCGATGCATGGAGCCTGCGCATCGATCCTTCCCTGCCACGCTATCACCTCGAAATGGATTGAGCCCCGCCCGCCCGCCCAGACGTTCCCATTTCAGCCGCCCCCGCACATGAACGAAGCAGCCCTCAGCGACGCCATCGCCAACCCCCGCAACCTCGGAGAAATGCCAGACGCCGACGCCGTCGGCACAGTTGGCAATCCGGAATGCGGCGACATGGTCCGCATGTGGCTCAAATTCACCGAAAAAGACGGCCGCAAGGTCATCGATAAAGCTTCGTTCCAGAGCTTCGGATGCCAGACCGCCATCGCCGTGGCCAGCATGGCCACCGAATTGCTCAAAGGCCGGACCGTGGACGACGCCCGCACACTCTCCGCAGCCGACCTCAGCGCACCTCTCGGCCCGCTGCCACCCATGAAGATTCACTGCGGCCAAATGGTCGAAGGAGCACTCAAGGCCGCTCTCGACGCCTCACCAGACCAGCCGACCACCCCCATACCAGCCCCCGCCACCCCTTCCGGAAACCTCGCGGAAAGCCTCGGCGAGGCCGCCGCACCCCGGCCAGGCAAAATCCGCGTGGTCCTCACCCCTCCCTGATTCCACAGCGAAATCGAACTCACCCGCGAAGTCGAAGCCATCCAGATCCCAAGTGGCGATACCGTTCTCCTGCCGGCCGGCACCCGCGTCATCATCACCCAAAGCCTCGGCGGCAGCTACACCGTCGCCACCGATCAGGGACTCGCCCGCATCTCCGCCAGAAATGCCGACGCCCTCGGCATCGAAAAAGATGCCGCCACCTCCACCACCCCAGCCACCCCACTCGAAGGCCAGGAACTCGAAAACGCAGTCTGGGAACA
>CAZSDE010000505.1:2089-3057 GCA_964605435.1 uncultured Akkermansia sp. | reverse complement strand
CGCGGCGCGCCGCCTTCGTCCAGTGGTACCGCGAGCACGTCGTGCCGGCGCACGCGGTCGGCATCCTGCTCCGCCGAAGCAAGGTCGGCCGCCGAAAGCTGCAGCGCGGCACCGGTGAGCCTCTGCTGCAGAGATTCGTGCAGTTCCGCAGCCAGCCGTTCCCGCTCAGCCAGAACCGCCCGCGCCTCGACGGTGGCATCCTGCCGGGAACGGATCTCCCGGGCTAGCTGCGCCGTCCTCCGATCCACACGCCGACGCAGACTGAAGGCCCATGCAAGGGCCACGACCAGCGCCGCCACGCTGGCCGCCACCATCATGAGAAGCCGCCATTGATTAAGCCATGGACCGCCTCTGAGCACCCGGATGTCAGCTGGTCCACGCAACAGCAGATTGAAGCCATCCATCGCCATGGGCCCCGCAACCCGGTCAAGGTTCGGACGCAAATCGCAGACCCCCGTCAGCTCCAGCTGGCTGCCCGGCTTGAGATTGACCTGTGCCTCGCTGGAGGGCAACTGGGCCGTGAAGGACACCCCATCGTCTTCCAGCAGCAACTCCCAGTCCGTCGCCCGCCGCTGCACAGCCCGGAGCGCACCCACAACCTTCACCAGCCGTAGATCGACGTCCGGCGTGTCCTCCTGCGACAGAAGTTGCCGCGCTCTCATTTCGTGAGGAACGACCGGCGCACCACGACCGAGCGGGCGCAGGACGGCATCCTGAAGTTCCGCAACATTTCCAGTCAGCCCGGGAAATCCTGCCGCTTCGATCTCTGTCAGAATGGGTGGGAGATCCCTCGCCTCGGTACGGATGCGGACTCCCAGATCACCGGACTGCAGCACCAGCGAATCACCCGATCCCACCCATGTGACGACACCCCGCAAACGCACCCGGTTCGCCGCAAGGCCATCCGGGTGAAAGCGCAGCAGGCTCTCGGGCGTGCTGAGCGGTGCCGCAAAGGGATCACCCGATGG
>CAZSDE010000505.1:1352-2079 GCA_964605435.1 uncultured Akkermansia sp. | reverse complement strand
GCGGACGCGTGATCCTGAAATCGGTCAGTTTGTTTGCCAGCACGTAGAAGCCACGGAACTGCCTTCGGCTCGTATCCCATGCAAAGGCAACGCCCTGAACACGCACCGAGGCATCGACAAGAGAATGTGCCATGGTCTCGTCAGCGTCCAGACACCAGACGTTGAACGAACCGGCGGGCGTCGCCACGAGGAAGACCGCCTGCGGTGGCTGCGCCCGTTCTTCAATGGAAACACTGCGCACCACCGCGGCAATCTCGACTCGGCGGCAATCACAGCGACCCGACCTCAGATCATCGAAGCTCACAACTTCAGGAGACGGCAGCGCCACCATCCCAAGCGGACGAATGGCCCGAGCCAGGATCCGCGGAGCGAAATTCCCGAAAACCGTCACACCTTCGATTTCGATTTCCCGGCCCGGTTCCAGATTCTCCGCCCCGGCGAGTCGGCTACCGGCGACATAGATTCCCCCGGTGGCATCCTGCACAATCAGATCGCGGTCAATTCCCTCGCGCACATAGGTAGTCACCGCCCGGATCCTCACGGACTCTCCACGCTGAAGCGCCGCAGCGTCAAGGCGCAGAACATCAGCGATCGGACGCAGTGGCGGCGATTCCTGTGCCGACGCATGCCATGCGAGCGCAAGGAACATGAGAAAGCATCTTATCAGCATAAGGTACGGATGGAGTATGCGGGACTCGCGAGCCACGCACAAGCGTCCCCTTATCCC
>CAZSDE010000505.1:0-1342 GCA_964605435.1 uncultured Akkermansia sp. | reverse complement strand
GTAGTAGCGTGCGCCTTCAGCGTCAGTCATGCTGTTTTCATAAGCCATGAAAACCACGTGCCTCATTCTGCTGCTTCCCTTTCTCGAATCCGCCGTCCAGGCAGCCGGCATTCTCTCTGTGACGCCGCTGAACAGCGATGCGTTTCCCAATGCGCCGAGCACTGGCACGGAGTTCACCGGTACGACCTTCCTGAGCACGCAGGCAGCGGTCGGCAATCACACGGTGCAGACCATGGGCCACAATGCGCTGGCCTACACCGACCGCACGCATGTCTGGGCAGGCTACGGCACGGGCCTTGGGCAACCGAAGGACGCCGGCGCCTTCCCCTCTTACCTCAATGGCCTCAGCTACGTGATGACCATGAACGGAAACCGCGATAACGTGGTGCCCCCTTTCAGCATTGATATCACGACCGCGGTCCCGGGAACAGCCTACCTGTTCATCGACAATCGCCTTGGCGACGGTGTAGCGCAGGATGGACCGAATCCCTCACTGGTCCTCGATAACGCCGCTCAGTGGATCATCGACGACGGCTGGGTCCTCGTGAACACGGGAGCGAAACCCGCGGACTATACAGGAGACAACGACATTCTCGGGATCGATGAAGGGAACGACGGCAGCATCAATCAGTATGCTTCGATTTACGCAAAGCCGATCACGGGAACACAGTTCACGGTCCGCTCCTTCGGGGAGGGCCGCAACATGTACGGTGTCGCCTTCGCCGGAGTGCCGGAACCGTCTTCCTCGCTGTTGCTAGGCGCAGTGGCCGCAGCGGCCCTGCGCCGCCGTCGGCGCACATCGTGAAGCCCATGCCACGGGATCCCCAGCGACGATACCACTGCGTTGCACTCGCTGCGGCAGCCATGCTCGCAGCTTCCCCCGCTGCCGCGGGCATTGCCGTCGAGCACGTCGCCTTCCATGATGCGTCGCACAGCACGGTCTATTCCGAAAGTGGCGCGGTCGACGATGGCGGTGTCATGTTTGTCTTCGTCCGGAATACTGGAACGGTGACCGAGAATGTCACGGGGCTCACGGTCAATGGCACGGGCGTGAACAGCCTTGCGAACTTCCGGTGGTGGCGCGTCTGGCCGAAGACCATCGCCCCCGGAGCCATCGCCACGGTTTCTGCGAAGGTGAACAGCGCACCATTGAATGAAGGTGCCAGCGTCTCGATCGCCGTCTCGGCACAGTCGGGTGCGGCAGCCACTGCCAGCACAACCCTTGCAACTCCCGCCCTGCGCATCGGCTCGGTCATTCCCAGTCAGGACCGGCGCACAGTCTACGTGCTCCTGCGGAACCTCGATACGGCCGCACAGACCATTCAGCAGGTCTGGCTCAATG
>CAZSDE010000504.1:0-3057 GCA_964605435.1 uncultured Akkermansia sp. | reverse complement strand
CACCCACCTCTGGTCACACGAGGAAACCGGCCCGGGCTGGTCGTACGCCCGCGACCTCCGCGTGGCTGACTGGTGCCGGGCCCGCGGAGTCGTCTGGAAGGAATTCCCACAGCACGGGGTCGTCCGCCGCCTCGGCTCGCGCGACGGTTGGGCGGCCCGCTGGGAGGAACGCATGCACCGCCCCGCCCTTCCCGCACCGGAGCACATCCCCTCCCTGCGTGGCATCCGCAGTGCCGGACGCCTCCTGCCAGCGGACACCTCGCTGGGTCCGGATCACAAGAACCGCCAGCGCGGTGGCGTTTCCCTCGCACGATCCACGCTCGATTCTTTCCTCACCCACCGCGGCACCTACTACCGCAAGGCCATGAGCAGCCCGCTGACGGCTCCCTCGCAATGCTCGCGCATCAGTCCCTACCTCACATGGGGATGCCTCTCACTCCGCGAAACGACCGCCGCCACGGAATCAGCCGTGCTCGCATGGAAATCGGCACGCGACCGCGGAGAAGCAGTCCCGGGCGCATGGTTCGGCTCGCTCCAGTCCTTCGCTTCCCGACTCCGCTGGCATTGCCACTTCATCCAGAAACTCGAGGCCGAACCTTCCATGGAATTCGAGAATCTGCACCGGGGATACGACGGACTCCGGGAGGAATTCACGGCCTCCCCAGAAGGCCAGCGCCGCTTCGCCGCATGGTGCCGCGGCGAAACCGGCTTCCCCATGATCGATGCCTGCATGCGATCCTGCCTGGCCACGGGATGGCTCAATTTCCGCATGCGCGCCATGCTCGTCTCGTTCGCTTCCAGCCTCCTCTGGCTCCACTGGCGCCCCACCGCCGTCTTTCTGGCCCGCCACTTCCTCGACTTCGAACCCGGCATCCACTTCGCCCAGTTCCAGATGCAGAGCGGCACCACCGGCATCAATACCCTGCGCCTCTACTCGCCAGCCAAACAGTCGCTCACGCACGATCCCGAGGGCACCTTCACAAGGCAATGGATCCCGGAACTCTCAGGCGTGGCGAAGACGTGGATCGCCGAACCCCACCGCATGCCGGCTACCCTCCAATCACAATGCGGCTGCCTCATCGGCAGAGATTACCCAGCCCCCATCGTCGATTACACGACGGCCCGGCGGCAGGCGCTCGACGCCTTCGCCACCGTGCGTCGACTGCCCGCCGTCCGCGCCGAAGCGCAGCAGGTCTACCGCCGCCACGGCAGCCGCAGCAACCCGCGCCGCCCGGAATTTTCCGCGCGAAAGAGCAAGCCATCCCCCGACTTCGTCCAGCAGGAATTCACCCTCTGATCCCTGCCGTCACTTCTTCCCGAGCAGCCGGATGATTTCCTCCGTGGTCGTCTTCGACAGTTCACCACCCGCTCCCGGATAGAAAACGTCGCACTTCACCCCGGCCTCGCGGCAGCGCTCAGCGAGCTTGACCCCGAAATTCGCCGTGTGCGTCGGGTCTTTCTCATTCTTCCCAAGCGCCGGCGGCGCGTTGTACTGAAGATAGACCGGAGGATCGTCCGCCGTCACGAGCGCATACGGACTGTATTCCGCAATCCATTCCCGGATCCCTTCGCGCCCGGTCAGAAACGCCTGGAATTCCTCCACTCCCTTTGCCGGGTCGGCCTTGAAACCGAACGCATGGCCCCCATAGCGGCTGTTCGGCGTCCATTCCTTCATCTGCTGCGGATCCAGCGTCGTCTGCGCCCCGCTCACCGCCGCTCCCATCAGGCGGGTCGATTCCCGCGCCACCGGATCGGTCGAAGCCGGATCGGCAAGGTCGGGATGAAAGGCGAGCCACAGACTGGAACACGCCCCAGCCGAGCCACCGCTCGCCACAACCTTCGTCTTGTCGAGATTCCATTCCCCAGCCTTGCTCCGCACAAACTGCAGCGCCCGCGCCGCATCATGCAGCGGGGCCTTCACAGGCGGCACCACCTCACCCGCCAGCTGCGTGTAGCGGTAGTTGATCGAAACCACGGAAATCCCCGCCTGCAGAAACGGAGCCACCCGGATCCCGGACTTGTCGCCATTCCGCCAGCCTCCCCCATGAATGAAAAACAACAGCGGCCGCGGCCCCTCGCCCTCGGCTTTCCAGAAATCAAGGACCTGACGCTCGTGCTCTCCGTACTTCACATTCGCCGCCGTCGGTGCCGGATTCACCGGCGGCTTCTTCGCCGGCTTCCCTGCCACCTTCCTGCCAGCAGGCTTCTTTCCCGCCCCGGCACCAGCCGGACCGGACGCCTTCCCATCAGCCGGAACCACTTCCGCAGCCCCCACAGTGACTGAAAACCCAAGGGATAACCCCATGACCGCAGCAGCAGAAATCATTGATCGCATACCCTGCCCATGACCGCTTTCTTCACCTCAGTCAATTCCGCCAGCACGGGAATTCTCACGGATCCAGCCGACTGGCGCCGACTGCCTCAAGCTGAGCCGCCAGTCCGTTCCGCGAAGCGGTGAGTCCTTTGTATTCAGCGACTCCGGAACTCATCGTCCGCAGCGCCCGCGCCAATCCCTCCGCCACCCCGGGAATCGCTGCCAATCCATCAAGCCGGTGCGTGGTCACCCGGATCGCAAACAGCACCACCCCACCCGGCAGCCCGGCAAACATCTGTTCTTCCAGCCGCAGCCAGGCGGTCTCCAGCGTCGCTTCCGACCCCAGCCCCGCCCGGCCATGCCGCGGATGCTGATCCCGCTCGGCCTGCGCACTCAATCCCCAGTTGTCACGGCACCAGACCGACCCCGCACCCAGCCGATCCAGAAAGACCCGGATCCCCCGCCCCAGCGAGCCCTCCAGTTCCGGCACCGGACCATGCACCTCAGCCACCGTCATCCCTGCCTTCTCGGGAAGCGACCAACCGGACGGAAAACACACCACGCCCCCACGCACCCGGAATTCCCCCGCACCATCCCGCACCAGCACAATCCAATCGCTCTCAATCCCCTCGGCCACCGCACGCCAATCCGCAAAACGACGCCCCGTCACGCCCTCCAGCCAAGCCCCCGCCCCCGCCCCTTCCGGTTCCCCCACCCCCAACCCAAAAAGCCCCCCCCCCCCC
>CAZSDE010000503.1:0-3084 GCA_964605435.1 uncultured Akkermansia sp. | reverse complement strand
CTTCTCCTTTGTTGCGCCTCGCCTTGTGGAAGCATGCTTCGCCGCGCTACCAGTCCGGGTTTTCCAACAGACTCCTGAGGCGGCCGCATGGTGATCAGTCGGCCACCAGTTCCGGATAGAACTGGACGGCGGTATCGCGGCAGAGGGCCATGACGTGGGCGGCATCGCGGCAGCGCAGGGCTTCGGTGAGCAACTGGCGGCAATGAGCGGCCGGGAGCCTGCGCACCGCGAATTTCACCTGCGGAAGCTGCACGGCCGCCATGCTGAGTTCCCGGAAGCCGAGGCCGATCATGAGTGGAGTTGTGAGGATTTCCCCGGCCATTTCGCCGCAGACACCGGTCCAGATGCCGGCGCGGCGCGATGCTTCCGCGACCATCTGGAGGAGCCGCAGAATGCCCGGGTGGAATGGCTGGTAGAGGCTGGCGACCAGTTCATTGCCGCGGTCCACGGCGATGGTGTACTGGATGAGGTCGTTCGTGCCGATGCTGAAGAAATCGACTTCAGGGGCGAGCACGTCTGCAATGAGGGCAGCGCTGGGAATTTCAATCATGGCACCGACTTCGAGGGTGGGATCGAACGGGACGCCTTCGCTGCGGAGTTCGTCCATGCATTCGGCGAGGACGCTGCGGGCTGCGCGCAGTTCCTCGAGGCAGGAAATCATCGGGAAGAGGACACGGACGCGGCCGGCTGTGGAGGCCCTCAGAATGGCCCGCAGCTGGGTCTGGAAAAGTTCACGGCGGGAGAGCGAGACCCGGATGCCCCGCCAGCCGAGGAAGGGGTTGGATTCCTCGAGGCCGTTGTGGAGGTGGTGGAGTTTGTCGCCACCGATGTCGAGGGTCCGGATGATGACACCCTCCGGTCCGCAGCCTGCGGCGACCCGGGCGTAGTTGGCGGCCTGTTCGTCTTCGCTGGGGAGGCCGTGCCGTCCGATGTAGAAGAATTCCGTACGGTAGAGTCCCACGCCCTGGGCTCCGTGCCGGGCCATGGCGTGCACTTCGTTTTCGAATTCGATGTTGGCGGAGAGCACGATGCTCTGACCGTCCGGCGTTTCGGCCGGCAGGTCGATCATTTCGTGGAGATGGCGGTCGAGGGCGGCCTTGCGGCGGCGGACGACTTCGTAGTTCTGGAGGGTTTCCTCGGTGGGATTGACGATGAGGAGGCCGCGGTAGCCATCGAGGAGGGCGGGTTGCCCGTTGTGAAAGCGGGCGGTTATGTCCGGGAGGCCGACGACTGCGGGAATGGCCATGGAGCGGGCCATGATGGTGCTGTGGCTCGTGTGGCTCCCTGATTCCGAAGCGAAGCCGAGGACGCGGGTGCGGTCCATCCGGGCGGTATCGCTTGGCGAGATATCCAGAGCGAGGAGGATGTGCGGGTGGTCATGTGCCGCGGCTTCTTCATGGCCGCGCAGGACGCGGACGACGCGGCGGGCGACGTCCTCGATGTCGGCCACGCGTTCCCGCAGGTATTCATCGTCCATGCGCCGCATGCCGTCCATGTAGCGGTTCATGACGCGGTAGAAGGCACCTTCCGCCTTCTGGGGCTGAGAGCGCATGATGCGTTCCACTTCCTCGATGAGAGAGCGGTCCTCCAGCATGAGCTGGTGGGCATCGAAGATGAAGGCATCGTCCGTGCCCGCTTCCGCGGCGACGCGGTCGCGCAGGGCCGCCAGCTGCCGTTTTGTTTCCGCGAGGGCAGCATGGAAGCGATCCAGCTGGGCCGGGAGTTCCGCGGCATCCACCGGTTCCGTGCCGGGAATGTCGAAGACGTCCGTGGAGAGGCAGACGGGACCGAGCGCGATGCCCGGGGACACGCCGATGCCGACGAGGACGACCTCGCGGATCTGATCGTGGCTGGAGGAGGGCATGGCGGCGGATGGAAGCGGAGTGGAGGGCGGCTGAACGGGAAGTTAAACGCGGATCCACCGGACGGCGCAACCGTTCGGTTCCCCGCGGCGTCTGCGGATTTCCACAGGAGAAAAACCGTGTCTTTCATGGCGGACGGTGTCAGGCTTTGCTACAGAGCCGCCCCGATGAGCGACCCGAATTCCTCAGCCCACCCAATCTGGAGCGAACTGCTGCCTGCGGCCGAGGCCATGGCGGCGCTGCGCAGTCTGGGCGGCGGAGAAGCTTCGCATCTGGTCTTTGCTCCCGGGCGGGTCAATCTGATCGGCGAGCATACGGACTATAATGGGGGCTTTGTGCTGCCGATGGCGATTGACCGTGGTGTCTTCATGGCGGCGCGGCCGCTGGCGGAGCCGGTGGTCAGGCTCTGGAGCACGTCATTCCGGGGTGAGTGCGCCGAGTTCCGTCTCGGTGGGGGGCTTGCGCCGGGTGAGCCTGCCTGGAGCAACTATGTGCGGGGCGTGCTGGCCGGGCTGGTCCGGGAAGGTTTTGCGCTGCCTGGATGCGAGGCCGTCATTCATGCAGACCTGCCGGGTGGTGGTGGGCTGAGCAGTAGTGCTGCCCTCGAAGTGGCTGTGGCCACGCTTGGGGAAGCCCTGGCGGGCCGGCAACTCGACCCCGCCGCCAAGGCATTGCTCTGCCAGCGTGCGGAACATGAGTTTGCGGGAGTGCCCTGCGGCATCATGGATCAGTTTGCCGTGGTCATGGGTCGGGCTGGTCATCTTCTGCTCATCGACTGCCAGTCACAGCAGACGAAGCACGTACCGATGCCGGGGCACGACACGGCATTTCTCGTGATCAATACCATGGTGCGGCATGAATTGAGCGATGGCGGCTACCGTGCGCGGCGCGACGATTGTTTTGACGCTGCCCGGATCATGGGACTTCCTGATCTGCGGCATGCGTCGCCGGAAATCCTCGCAGCACACTGTCGGCAACTGCCCGAGCGGCTCTTCCGCCGGGCCCGGCACGTCATTTCCGAGAATGCCCGCACCCTTGCGGCGGTTGATGCCCTCGAGCGGTCGGCTTGGCCGGAACTGGGACGGCTCATGGCGGCGAGCCACGGCTCGCTGCGGGACGATTTCGAGGTCAGTTGTCCGGAACTTGATGCGGTGGTCCATGCGGCGGAGCGCATCGGGCTGGCCGGTGGTGTCTATGGCTGCCGGATGACGGGGGGAGGTTT
>CAZSDE010000502.1:0-3090 GCA_964605435.1 uncultured Akkermansia sp. | reverse complement strand
GCTGGTCGAGAGCTGCCATCCCTGCGGCGATCGGGTCGTGATGATGCGCTTGATGCCCGATTCGGTACCGGGGCCGAAGCCAGCGAGGAGGCTGACTGTTTCGTGGGACACAGGGTCGGCAGGATCCGGGAGCAGGCAGGTGATGACGCCTGGGATAACGATGGGATTTTCCGACAGGGTACTGCCTGGATGGAAGCAGTGGAGTCGTGACGACTGGGGTCCGGTGACTTCGGTCAGCCAGATGCGTCCGATGGGATCGGTGCAGACTGCGGAGGGATTCCCGAGGTTGGCAGCGAGGACGTGAAGCTGGCTGCCGTCGGGCGAGCACCGGAAAGGTGCTGGGGTGTCGATCAGGCCGGGGCGTCCGGCGTCCGGTGCTTCGGGCCGGGCACCCCTTGAGGAAGTGAGGAAAGCGAGATCGCCATTGGGCAGGGTGATGGGGGAGAGGATGCCGGGTCCGGCGTTGCCGGAGCGGATTCCGAGTCCCGAGACGATGGGTTGCGCGGTTCCATCGGTCGGCGCAATGCGCCAGAGCGATGGCGTGCAGGCGAAGATCAGCTGTCCGGAGGTTTCGCTGATTAGACCGGCGGCCGGGCCGGTTTCCGGTTCCCGGAATGGGTCGGAGAGGGGGCGGGTGGTTGTTCCGCGGGGGGGGGGGGGGGCTATGGTGGCTTCGGCTTCCCGGGTGAGTGATTCGGGATCGTCGGGAGGGGAGAGTTTGCCATCTCTGAGCCAGCGGAGCAGGAGGCGTCTGCGGTCTTCGACCGAGGTGAGGCGGGCGTCGTCGGGGCCCATGGACGGGTCGCTGGCGGCAGAGACGGTTCCTTTTCCGAACGAGCGTCTGGTGACTGCGGCCCAGATCTGACCGGAGGCATCGGAAGCGAGGCCGGTGACCAGACCGATCTGGTCTGAAGCCGGGACGGGCTGAGCCGACCATGATGCAGCGGCTGAGGTGGGCCTCGGGAGGGTAGTCAGGACGGCGATGATGATGGTGAGCCGGGTGCGGAGAAGAGCGGTCACGGCAGCGATCATGCAGGATGGGGTGGCGGGCTGCAAATGTGTTCCGCAGGAGAGTTTGTGGGAGAGAAACTCGCGGCTTTCACGGGTGGGGAATCTGGTGCAGGGGGCTGGGATGAAGAGTTTCTTTGATCCGCCGGCGATGGTCTGGCTGCTGACGGTGGGGGTACTGCTGTGGAAGTTGGTGCGTGGTGCTCGTTCCGGGCGGCGGTGGTCCGTGGTGTGGTTGCTGTTGCTGCTGGTATTTCCGCTGATGGAAGTGCTGCGGGTTCCGTCGCGGCTGCAGGCGTCGCTCGAGGAACCGTACCGGAATGTGCCCGGCTTGGCGGAACTGGAGGTGGCGGGCATTGATGCGGTGGTGGGCTGCGGTGGGGTGCTGGGCGGGTCCGTTCCGGATCTGACGGGGGCGGACTATCATGATTGCGTGGACCGGTTTTTCACGGCGGTGACAGTGGGGAAGCGTTTGGGTTGTCCGGTGGTGTGGGGCGGGGGTGATGCGGGTGGTGTGCCGGAATCCGGTCGGCTGCGGGCGATGCTGGAGTCGTGGGGTGTGGAAGGTGTGGAATTTCTTGGTGTGGGCTTATGCCGGGACACGCGGGATGAGGCGGTGAAGTCGGCGGCGCTGGCGGGAGAGCGTGGGTGGAGGCGGGTGGCGCTGGTGACATCTGCGTGGCACATGAAGCGTGCGGAAGCTGCCTATCGCTCCGTTGGTCTCGAGGTGGTGCCGGTGGCCTGTGATTTTGCGGGGATGGCGGCGGTAGCAGCGGGCGGGCGCGTGCAGCTGCTGCCATCGTCCGAAGGCATGAGGGCGGTGTATTTCTGGCTGACCGAATTGGTGGGTCGGGTTTATTACCGTTGGCGTGGGTGGCTGTGATGGATGCGGAATTGCTTTTGGCTTGCCTGGGGAGCAATCTGCCGATAAGGCGCGCGGGGTTGTCCGTGGCTGACGATGGCGGCGGGCTGCGCAATTCTGTTTCCAAACATCACTAACCAAACTGCACATCATGGCTGACTTAGACGGACAAAAAAAAAGCAAGGAGTTCTTCACCGAGGTACCGCAGGCTGCTCCTGGATTCTTTCTGAAGGGATCGCATCAGTATGACTGGGGTCTGAAGAACCGGTTGAGCCGGGTATTCAATCCGAAGGATGGGCGCACGCTGATGCTGGCGTTTGACCATGGGTATTTCCAGGGACCGACGACTGGGCTGGAGCGGATTGACCAGACAATTCTGCCGCTTGAGCCGTATGTGGACTGTCTGATGCTGACGCGGGGGATTCAGCGGAGTGTGGTGCCAGCGACGACCCAGAAGGCGATTGCGCTGCGGGCTTCGGGCGGCACGAGCATGGTGAGTCCGTTTGATGTGTGGGAGGGGGTGGACGGGGATGACAAGATCAAGCTGGAGCGTCCGGGGTATGAACCGCTGTCGAACGAGAGCATTGCGTGCAGCATTGAGGAAGCGCTGCGGTTGAATGCGAGTGTGCTGGCGGTGCAGGTCTTCATTGGGAGCCAGCATGAGCGTCAGACCATCAAGAACATGACGGATCTGATCGATGAGGCCAACCGCTATGGCATTGCGGTGATGGGGGTGGTGGCGGTGGGTCGTGCCATGGCGCGGACGGCGCAGTATTTCCGTCTCGCGACGCGGATCATGGCTGAACTGGGCTGTCATCTGGTGAAGTGTTATTACACGGACAAGGAATTCGAGACGATCACGAGTTGCTGTCCGGTGCCGATTGTGATTGCCGGTGGCAAGAAGCTTCCGGAACTGGATGCGCTCAAGATGTCGTACAATGCGCTGCAGCAGGGAGCGAGTGGGGTGGACATGGGCCGGAACATTTTCCAGGCTGACGATCCGGTGGCGATGGTGCAGGCGGTGGCAGGGGTGGTGCACGGTGGGCTGACGCCGCAGAAGGCATTCAAGCTTTATGAAGAACTGAAGGCTGGCCGGAAGCCGAAGAAGAAGTGAGGCTGGCCGGAATTCCGGGGATTCACTGAAACGAAACGCCGCGGTGGGTGAGTACCTGCCGCGGCGTTTTGTGTTTTCGGATCTGGGAATGCTGTGGTCAGCGGGC
>CAZSDE010000501.1:2284-3092 GCA_964605435.1 uncultured Akkermansia sp. | reverse complement strand
CCGCCTCCCACGGATCGGCCATCGCCCCATGGCTCGGAGCCAGCACCACCACCGATGGCATCTGGATCGCTTCCAGCCACCCCACCCTCGCAAACGAACTCTCTCTGGCCACGGTTGCCCCACGGACCCTTTCACGCCTCGTTCTCACAGACGGGAATATCTCGTCGGCAGGCATCACGGCACTCACGCAGCTGACCCCGCCTCCCGGATCCCAGAACGACACCGTCGCCCTGACCGAATCCTCGCTGCCCGAGAAACCCGACCCCGCCAGCATCCCGCCAGCCAATGGCTCGCTCTGGCTGGCCAACCCCGGAAACAATGCCGTCCGCTTCATCGCCATTCCCGGCAACAAGGACGTCCCCGGTCCCTTCAATCACGGCCTCGCCGGCCTCGCCCAGGGCCGCGGACGCGACCTCTGGCTAGCCGACTTTCTCGGTCACCGCGCCCTCCGCATGGACGCTTCAGGCAAACTCACCGAAACCCTTCCGCTCTATTCGAAAACCGACCTCGACAAGGCCTCCACGGAAGCCGCCAGCACCGGATCGGAAGATCCTCTCCACCGCCTCGCGGGACCATGGACCACAGGCGACTTCTCAGGACTCCAGGCGGCTTCCCTGCGGAATTCCGCCGTCCTCATCATCACCGCCGACGCACGCCGCCTTGATTACCCATGGCAATCCATCACATGGAAAGGAAACAGCCTCACCCCCGCCACCATCTCCGCCCTCGCCCGCGCAGGCAATCATCCGCTCACCCCAACTGCCCCACTGCACCACGTCACTCCCGGCCAGCCACTCAAGGGCACCAC
>CAZSDE010000501.1:0-2236 GCA_964605435.1 uncultured Akkermansia sp. | reverse complement strand
TCGGTTCCCCCGCGCCCTCCCTCTCCTCACTGACAGCACGGTAGGACCTTCGACAGCAGCGCAACGGTGCCCTCTGGAAAAAGGCCCGCCCTATCCCCCTGGCCACGGCGCTGCCGCTCGTCCATCTCCTTGCTGTCCACGATCCGCTGACGGACCAGGTTCTTCCTCAGGCTCATGGGAGCCCTGCACTAGTTCGTTAGTTTCCTCCCAATTCCATGCTTGCATTTCTGCCAGGAAATCGGTTAATCCGATACTGCCGGATATACGGCCAGACATTAATCCTTGTTCACCCCAAAACCCATCCATCCCATGATCCGCTCGCTCTTCCTCTCCGCTGCCCTCGCAGCGCTCTCCCTCCCCTCGGCCTACGCTCAGGCCGATGCCGCCAAGGCCCTCAAGTCCGCCGCCGGCAAGGCCACGGAAGCAGCCGGTAAAGCCGGCAAGGCCGCCGAGGCCGCCGCAGACACGGCCAAAAAAGCCACCCCGCGCACCGCCACCCCAGCCAAGCCCGAGGAACTGTCCGCCTCCGACAAAGCCCTTCTCGCCCACGGCGAAAAGGAAGCCGCGAAACTCACCCCTACCCAGCAATCGAAGCTTCTCGACCTCGTCAACAAGGCCGAACAGAAAGACCTCACCGCCATCCCCGGCGTCGGTGAAGTCAAATCGGGCAATATCGTCGCCAAACGCCCCGTCCGCAATGTCGCCGACCTCATCATGATCGATGGCATCGGCGAAAGCACCTTCGACGGCATCATCAAATGGGTCAAGGATGGCATGAAAACACCGGAACCTTCCGCCAAACCAGCCGCCGCCACGACCAAACCGGATCCGAAGACAACCAAGGAAGCCAAACCAGCTCCAGCCAAGGAAGCCGCGCCCACCCGAACGCCCGCCAGCACCAGGGAGTCCGTCAAGGACGCGGTCAAAGAGGCCACCAAACCGGAAGTGAAGGAAACGCCGAGCCGCCGCAAGGCGTCCTGATTTCCCCGGTCATCTGATCCATCTCTGCTCTTGAGGGACGCGGGTTTTCCGCGTCCCTCTTTTGTGCCGGCGGCAGGCGTATCCGGAGAAACGGTGTGACCGCTGGCAGGCTGGGGCGTCTTCAATCCCAAATGCACTCATGGCACATGGTGACCTGCCCCCACCCGAAGCATGGGACGGTCTGCTGGCCGCGGTCCGCTCCGGCGACCAGTCTGCCGCGGCATCCATGGTGCAGTTCCTCTACGGCCACGTCCTGCGCATCATCCGTGCCCACCTCCCACGCGCCACGGACGAACAGGACCTCGCCCAGGATGTCTTTCTCAAAGTCTTCGCCAAACTCGATTCCTTCCGCGGCGACCAGCCGTTCCCGCACTGGGTCGCCCGCATCGCCCTCAATACGTGCTACGACCGGCTCCGCCATCAGCGCAGCCGACCCGAAATCCGCTTCGCCGACCTCTCGCAGGACGAAGCTGATTTCCTTGCGGCCAGCCTCGCATCGAGCGATGCCGATGCCCACAGCGACCACGCTCCCGCCGAAGCCCACGCCCTCATCGGCAAACTTCTCGACACCCTCAACCCCACGGAACAAACTGTCCTGCGCCTCCTCGACCTTGAACAGAAGTCCGTCCGCGAAATCTCGGAAATCACAGGCTGGGGAGCCAGCAAAGTGAAGGTGACAGCCATGCGCGCCCGCCGTAAATTGAACGAAACCCTGCAGCGCCTCGAATCAGGCCTGCACTGACATGCCACCCAGCCATCCAGAACTGCCGCTGCCTCCCGATTCCCCATGGAACCGGATCGCCAGCGCCGCGCGCCGGAATCAGCAGGATCCGGCAACCGAAAGCCTGCCACCGCCCGATTTCACGAGCCGCGTCCTCAACCGCTGGACAGAACTCCGCCAGAACGAGACCTTCCAATTCTGGTTCCGCTGGTCGCTCCGCGCCGCCCTCGCGGCCACCCTCGCCGCTACCCTTGTTCACTTCCTGCAGCCGGCCCGGACCCCGCCTCCGCTGATTCCAGCACCAGGCGTCCCCATTCCCACCCTTTCCTCTCCGTAATCCCGCCCTTCATGGCCACCCGATTCCAACGCAGCGCCACCCTCGCCGCATGCCTCGGCACACTTTTCGCCTCGGGCCTCGCCATCGGCTACCGGCTCGGTGAACAAAGGGCGGCAACCGCGCCGGTCTCCGCCGCGGATACCACGGTTTCTCCAGACGACTGGACAACCCGGGCCTGCGATGCCCTCCAGCACGAC
>CAZSDE010000500.1:0-3098 GCA_964605435.1 uncultured Akkermansia sp. | reverse complement strand
AAAGGGGCTTCCTCGGCCATCCATAAGGTCAGAGGACTGACCAGCTGCGGCTCGGGCCCGCTGAACCTGAGTTCGAGTCCGTCCCGGATGGGCCAGCCATGATCGCCGGCATGGACGAAGTGCCATCCCTGGCGGTCGTCCGCAAAACGCCACGAGGGCAGGCCAGAGGGCTGATGCGTGGCGGCACGGCTGCGGATTTCGGCGAGGCTTCCCGCGACGAGTTCGTAGCGGTATTCGAAGGTGATGGAGTGATCGAGGATTTCCTGGCTGAGGCTGGCGACGTAGCCGGTGCTGTTGTCCATGGAAGAAGCGGGACCGGGCGATCCTGCGAAGCCGCCCGTAAAATGCTGCCGTCCGGGGGTTATCAGGCCAAGACCATGACCGGATTCATCAAGGAGGGCGCTCCAACCTTCCGTGCCCTGCCAGAACGACCATGGATGGGAACCCGTGGGCTGCGGGGCCAGCCCGACCGGTTCGCCTTGGAACGGCCGGCTGCCCGAGTAGGTAGTGACGCGGTGGTGCGACCCTGTGGCGTAGACGGCCGGCAGTTCCTGGAGCCGGGCCGGGTACTGCGTGGTGTCGCTGCGCTGGTTCGTCAGGCGCGCCCGTGCCTTGACCACATGACCATCGAGTTCGAGCCATGAATCGAAGAGGCTTTCGGCCGGTACCTTGTTCAGTGGCCACTGCAGCGGCCGGCATTGGATGTGGAGCGACCGACCGTCATTGCGGTGACTAAGCACTTCCGGGGCATTGCGGAAATCGTCGCCGGTCTGCACGGGATTCCAGCCGAGGTGTTCCCAGTGCTTTGCGGGCTTCTGGCCATCTGCGGTGAAGGGAACCGGTCCGGAATAGAACGACATCTGGACCTGCCGTCCGAAGTCGTAGTTGTTGACGAGATTCGGTCCGCCATTCCGGGAAAGGAAGACAATGGCTCCGCCGTGTGCCAGATCGGCTCCGAGTTTCAGGGTCCCGTTGTCGAGCCATGTCATGCGGGCATTGGGCGGAAGCTGATCCGCTGGCGGATCGGCAGCGCGGGCCGTGGCAGACAGCACGAGGATGGCGGCGGCGATGAATTGATTACCTGTTCTCACGGAGACGGACGGGCTTGGGTTTTTCCGGTTGGACGGCTCGCGGGCCATAGCTGTCAGGATTGCTGAGCAGGCGGGGTTCCGCAAAGGTCGTTCCCTTGTCCTGCTGTTCCTGCATCCAGTGGCTGAGTTCGGCTCCGAGGCTGCGGAGTGTCTCCGCATGCTCCGGCTGGGCCGCAAGGTTGCGGAGTTCATGGGGATCGGACGCGAGATCGTAGAGTTCCTCCGCCGGACGTTCGTGATAGCGACGCAGAATCGCTGCCGCCACCGGATCCGTGCGCGCCGCCGCCTCCCACGAATCAAAAAAGCTGCGCTGTCCAAGACGGCCGCTGACGAGATCGATGTGCGTCGTGAAGGCGTATGCCGGATGCAGGTTCCGGATGTACTTCCAGTCGCCCCGGCGCAGGGAACGCGATGGGTACACATTCATCCGACCGTCTCCGCTGTGTGTCGCAAAGATGCGGTCGCGGTGACTGGCCGACTTTCCGGTGAGCACGGCAAGAAACGATTTCCCATCGATGTCGTCAGGCGCGCGTCCTCCGGCGGCTGCGAGCAGGGTTGGCAGAAGGTCGGTCCACTGCACCATGGCATTGGTCCGCGATCCCGCGGCAACCATGCCAGGCCATGCGATGATGAGGGGCACCGCGATGCCGGCTTCATACAGATTCCATTTCGCGAACGGCCACTGCGCTCCGTGATCCGCGGAATAGACAAAAACGGTTTCGGCACTCAGGTGCTCTGTGGCGGCCTTGCGGATGATGCCGAGATGTTCGTCGGCCCGGGCGACGGCGGCGGCATAGCGGGCCCGCCATTCCCTCGTTTCCGTCGTATCAACGCTGCCCGCGGGAAGCGGCAGCGCGCCGGGATCAAGACCGTGCTGCTCCGGCCACGGAACATGCGGCCAGTTCGTTCCCACCATCAGGCAAAGCGGTCGAACGCGGTCCCGCTCCGCAAGGAATTCGACCGCACGGGCAATGCCCGCATGATCATGGAAGCCATCGTGGCCAAAGGTCTGGAATCCGTAGTCCCGGGTATGCTGATAGTGCGAGACCTTGCCAAAGGCGGCGGTTTCGTATCCCAATTCGTGAAACCACGAAGGCCATTTGCGCAGGCTGGCCGCCGGACGGGAATGATTGGCCTCTGCTCCGTTCCGCGATGGCATCAGCCCCGTCAGCAGAGCGGCCCGGCTCGGGGCACAACTCGGAGATGCCACATACGCCCGCTCGAAGGTCATGCCCGCGTCGGCCAGCCTCTGCATGTTCGGCGTGACCATGCCGCGCGCGCCATACGGAGTCGCATCCCGCTGACCCTGGTCATCAGTCAGAAACACCACGATGTCGGGCGGCCGCGCCGGAAGCATCGGTGCAGGCAGGAAACACAGAAACAGGAATGCCAGAATGCGCATGACGGGTCAGGATCGGCTGCGGATTCCCGCATCGCCGCATCCCGTAGCAGATGCCGGGCAGGCCGCCAGCAGAAGCGCAGAATCACCCACTGCAGAAAATCTGCGGGAATCTTCCAGGAAGGAATGCAGACGTCCGTGGTACAGAGAGTGCGACCCCTGAACTAGCCAACTGCATGTCCGCGCCCGCTGCCGATTTCCAGACCGTCCTCGACCGCTTTGAACGCCCGCTGCTGGCGTTCGCGCGGCATCAGGGAGCCGATGACGAAACCGCGCGGGATGCCGTGCAGGAAACCTTTCTGCGCTTCATCCGGAAGTCGCCATCCGGCGATCTGGAATCGCTGGCTCCATGGCTCTTCACGGTCTGCCGCAATTGCCTCTCCGACTTCCACCGAAAATCCTCACGACTTGTTGCCATGGATACCGAAACCACTCTTGCGGCGGCTCCCGATGAAACAGCGGCCCCGGATGCCGCCCTGGCCAGCAAAGACGACGCCGGACTGCTGCGGATGCTGGTCGGAGCCTTGCCGGATCGGGAACGCGAACTGATCCGCCTCAAATTCGAATCCGGCCTCAGCTACAAGGACATCGCCGCCGTTACAGGACTG
>CAZSDE010000499.1:0-3099 GCA_964605435.1 uncultured Akkermansia sp. | reverse complement strand
AATCAAGGCATCATGGGAAAAGCAGAAGGCGGTGCGCCGCATCATGGTGTTCCTGCATGCCCACGGGATCAGTACCGCGAAGGCCGTCCGGATTTTCCGGGCGTACGGCGAGGAAGCGATTGCCAGGGTCGAGGCCAATCCATGGCAGCTGGCGGAGGACATTCCGGGGATTGGTTTCCGCAGTGCCGATGCCATTGCGCGGAAAATGGGGATGCCGGAGGACGCTCCGGAACGGCTGCGGGCGGCCCTCTTTCACCTTCTCCTTGCAGCCGGCGACGAGGGGCATTGCGCGCTGCCGCAGGCGGAACTGCTGACGCGCGCCGTGGACCTGCTGCAGTGCCCGCCGGAGCCCCTGGAGACGGCACTCGATGCCATGGCGGAAGCAGCCGAAGTTGTCCGGGAAAGAGAAGACGGGAACCTGCTTGTGTTTCCTGGTCACCTCGCGAGGGCGGAACGGGAAGTGGCCGCGGCCCTGCGCCGCATGGCATCCCAGCCGGTGCCCGGGCGTCCCCTCGATGCCGACCGCGCCCTTGCATGGGTACAGCAGGAAACCAAACGGGAACTGGCCACCGGACAGGCTGCCGCGGTCCGCGCAGCCCTCGGCGGCCGCATCACGGTCATCACGGGCGGCCCCGGCACCGGCAAGACCACGATTCTCGATGCCATCCTGAGAATTTTTGCAGCGGAAAAGCTCCGCATCGTGGCCGCCGCTCCGACGGGCCGCGCCGCCCGGCGCATGGCCGAAGCCACCGGGCACGAGGCCATGACCATGCACCGCCTGCTCGAGTACCAGCCAGGCCGGGGCTTCCAGAAGAACCGCGAACACCCGCTCAAAGGCGATATTTTCGTCCTCGATGAGACGTCCATGGTCGATGTGGCCCTCATGCGCTCCTGGATGGACGCACTGCCCGCACACGCCCGTCTTCTCCTCGTCGGCGATGTCGACCAGTTGCCATCCGTAGGGCCCGGTCAGGTGCTCGCCGATGTCATCGCCAGCGGAGTCGTGCCCGTCTGCCGCCTCACCGAAGTCTTCCGACAGGCCGCCGCCAGCCGCATCATCCTCGCCGCCCATGCCATCAATGCCGGAGAACTACCCGATCTGCCCCGGCCGGCTCCCAAAGGCAGCGATTTCCATTTCATCGAACGCAGCACCCCGGAGGAAATCACTGCCACCATCATCCACCTCATGCGGGAACGCATCCCCAACGCCTTCGGCCTCGCCCCCGGCAGCGATATCCAGCTCCTCACTCCCATGAACCGGGGGTCGCTCGGCACCGCCTCCCTCAACGCCGCCCTCCAGGACGCCCTCAATCCACCCAGCGAACTCAAAGCAGAAGCCGACCGCTTCGGCCTCCGCTTCCGCAGCGGTGACAAAGTCATCCAGACCCGCAACAACTACGAAAAGGAAGTCTTCAATGGCGACATCGGCCGCATCACGGAAATCACGGCTGACCCCCTCCGGCTCTCCGTGCGATTCGATGACGGACGCCTCGTCGATTACGAAGCCGGCGACCTCGACGAACTCCGGCTCGCATGGGCCATCACCGTCCACAAAAGCCAGGGCAGCGAATTCCCCGCCGTCGTGATCCCGCTTTCCATGCAGCATTACATCATGCTCCAGCGCAATCTGCTCTACACCGCCATCACCCGCGGCCGCCGCCTCGTCGTCCTCGTCGGCGACCCCCGCGCCCTCAGTCACGCTGTCCAATCAGGTGACCGACGCCACCGCTGGGGATCGCTCCTCCGCCGCCTCCGGGAGGGCCTCCCGGCCTGACGGCAGAAGATTGCCCGGAATCAATGCACGAACCACTTGACCATCCGGGAAACCATGATACACCAGCAGGCTCTTCTCCGATCGAACCTATTCACCTGAATTTCATCTTATGGCCAAAGTCTGCCAGATCACAGGCGTCCGCAAATTCCGCGGCCGTCGCATTCACCACAGCGGTAAATCCAAGAAAGCGGGCGGTATCGGCCTCAATCACGTCAAGAAAGTGAACCGTACCTTCTCCCCGAACCTCCGCGACAAGCGGATCTGGGTTCCGGAACTCAAGAAGTTCGTGCGCGTCAAGCTCTCCGCCCGTGCCCTCAAGACCGTCACCAAGAATGGAGCCTTCTCTGTTCTCAAGGACGCCGGTCTCATCTGAGCCCGCTCCTTTCGTTCCCTCAATCCAAACCCCTCACCAACGAAAACAACATGGCATTCTCCGTTGTCAGCAAGAAGTCCGGCAAAACCTACTACCTTCACCTCAAGGCGCAGAAGCGCGCCGACGGTGGCACCACGAATCTGTTCTTCTTCGCCGGCGAGGTGAAGGAGGGCGCTCTCGATAAGCTGCCGGACGGATACACGGTGATCGAGAACGAGCGCACCGGTCTCCCGATGCTCAAGCGCAAGTAATTCCCCCAGCTGAATCCTTCGCCAGCCTCCTGTCTCCCGGCGAAGGGAGCAGGAGGCTGTTTCATGCCTGCCATCAGTGCGAAAAGACCGCAGCAGGCACGTTTCCCCCGGTCAATAGCCCTTTTCCTAATCGAATCTCCATGTCTTCTTCCCGAACCATTGCCATTGTGGGTGCCACCGGAGCGGTGGGCATCGAAATGATCCGCTGCCTCGAACGCCGGAATTTTCCGGTGGGCCAGCTGCGCTTGCTGGCGAGTGCACGCAGTGCCGGAAAGAAGCTGCAGTTCCGCGGCGAGGATGTGGTCATCGAGGAACTTACGCCACGCAGCTTTGCCGGGGTCGACATTGCCCTCTTCAGTGCCGGCGGTGGAATTTCCCGCGAATTTGCCCCGCATGCGGTCGAAGCCGGCGCGGTGGTCGTCGATAATTCCTCGGCGTTCCGGATGGACGAATCCGTTCCGCTGGTCGTTCCGGAAATCAATGCCGCGGACGTGCCGCACCACCGCGGGATCATTGCCAATCCGAACTGCACGACCGCGATTTCCCTGATGGCCCTCTATCCTCTGCATCAGGCCTTCGGCGTCACGAGGCTCTTCGCCAGCAGCTACCAGGCGGTTTCCGGGACGGGTGCCCAGGCCATCGAGGAACTGGCAAGGCAGTCGCGCGAATGGGCTTCACAGCAGCGGGCATGGGATGCTGCC
>CAZSDE010000498.1:0-3102 GCA_964605435.1 uncultured Akkermansia sp. | reverse complement strand
ACCGGCGTCCTCGGGGCCCTCGGCGGCATCCGCGGCATCTTCAATCAGGACCAGACGCCAAAACCATAGCCTCGGCACGGCGCGCGCGCCGTTCCCCACGGTGCCGCACCCAAAGCCACAGCACCGCCAGCAGCAGCACGCCCTGCCAGAAAACAAAGGCCCGCGGCCCCGCCAGCCGCAGCACCCCGCCGTCCGTCGGATCAATGTCCGCCGATGGCAGCGCCGCGGCCACCGCATTCGCCGGTGCCACCAGCGGCGACAGAGTCGTCACCCAGACCGCCGCCGGAGATACATCACGCCCCGCCGCCACCATAACCGCTCCCACCAGCAGCGGCCCCACCCCCGCAAACACCACCGCCAGAAACAATCCCTTCGCCCCACGCAACTCATAGAGCAGCACCGCAAGCAGCGATGCCGTCAGCACCACCGACCCGAAAGCCAGCGGCGTCCAGCCCGGCAGTTCCACCCCGGGAAACCAATGCGACCCCGTGATCCGCTGCGCAAAGAGCCACCAGCCAGCCGCCCCGGCCAGCGACATCAACACCGCAAAGGGCAGGGCCCCGGCCTCATCGGAAAACAACGGTACTTTCCCGCCCGTAATCCGCAGCGCCCGCCGCAACCCCGTCTTCTGCGTCTCAAGAGAAGGCGATACCATCACCGATAGCAGCACCACCGCCAGCACCGTCACCGTCCCATACAGCGCGATCATGGCCGCCGCCTCGGACAGCGACGGTTCCCACTGCGTCAGCCGCCCCATCCGACCCCCGAACTGACTCAGAAACCGCCGCGAAATGAACAGCAGCCCAGGCGAAATCAGCGGCAGCGCACATCCCAGCAGCACCACCTGAATCCACCCCGCCAAGCCCGTCGCCCACACCTTGCCCAGCAGATGCGACTCACTCCGCCGCCACCGCCGCCACAGCATGAACCCAAAGGTGAAACACAGCACCAGCTGCGAAAACACCGTGAAAACCGCCTCGGGCAGCCCCAGCCCGAAGAACCGCACATCAGGCTCCAGTTCCCGCACCATCCGCAGCGCCATCCCCGCCGACTGCGGCAGAAACCCCGGCAGATTCTCCATCACCACCGGCATGATCGTCAGATATTCGAAGTAAACGAGCCCCAGATTCGCCAGCTGCGGAATCACCGTGTAGAGCAGAAATACCCCGCCCATCGACGCCAGAAAGGCCCAGCGCCGGTTCCGCAGCACCGTCCCCGCCGTCAGGCCAGTCAGATGATAGAGCACTGCCGCCGTCAGCAGCACCGCATACACCGGCACCCAGTTCTCCCACGGCACTTCCCCCTTCCAGATCCCCCACACCGTAAACGGCAGCGTCGCCGCAAACAGCAGCCATTCGCGCACCGGCAACCCAAACAGATACCCGAGAACTTTCGCCAGCGGCGTCATCGGCGACAGCCTCATGTAATCCATGGTCCCCTCATCCGCATCCGACGTCATCCCGCCCGCCACCTGACCAGTCCCAATCACAAAAAGCAGAAATCCCTGCACCGCCAGCAACGGCAGCAGACTCATCCGCTCGACCGACTGCATCGTCAGCGTCAGCCCACCCGGCACCGGCCGTCCCTCGGCCATGGCTGCCTGCGCCACCCTCTGATGATACTCGATCTGCGACTTCCCGATCGTCCGCGCGATCGTGAAGATGAAGCCGGTCATCAGCAGCACAATGAGCAGCGACGCTCCCAGCGGACGCGGCCGCAGCCTCGTGCGCAGAAACCTCCGCAGAATCGGATTGCGCCACAGCTGCCATGCCGGGGCCGGGCCGGAAAAGGTCGCTTCGTTCATGTGTTCTGCTCGGCTACAGTTATGAGAAGATCCTCGAAACTCGACTTCCGTTCCTCGCACGAAGTCACCCGGAAACCCGCAGCAATGAGCCCCGCCAGCAGATCTGCCTGCGATTCATGCGTCCCGGAAAACACCAGCGACACACGCTCGCCGGACACTTCCACCGACCCCACTTCCGCATGCCCCCGCAGCCAGACGGCCGCTTCTTCCACCCGGCCCAGCAGCCCAAGCACCAGCCCACGGTCGCGCCGGTCAAGATCGCGCCGCACTTCATCCGCCGTCCCGGAAGAAAGAAGCCGGCCACGGGCCATCACACAGAGCGACGTGCACATTTCCGCCAGCTCGCTGAGAATGTGCGAACTCACCATCACCGTGGTCCCTCCCTCGGCGAGACGCCGCAGCGTCAGCCGCAGATTGCGGCGCGACAGTGGGTCCATCCCGCTCGCCGGCTCATCCAGCACCATCACGCGCGGCCGGTGCAGCAGGGTCCGCGCCAGCACGAGACGCTGCGTCTGCCCGCGGCTCAGCGAACGGCACATCGCCTCACGCTTGTCCGCCAACTGCACCTGCTCGAGGCATTCTTCCCAGCGCGTACGCCGCTCGGCAGCACTGCCGCCCAGAAACGATTCGCAGGAAAGATCCAGAAACTCCCACGCCTTCATGTCCGAGGGCACCGGCGCAAGGTCAGGCATGTAGCCAAGCAGCCGCCGCGCTTCCTCGGGCTGTTCAAAGATGTCAACCCCTGCCAGCCGCACCGTTCCATACGTCGGAGTCTGCAGCGTCGCGAGCACCCGGAACGTACTCGTCTTCCCTGCCCCATTCGGACCCACCAGGCCAAAGACTTCACCCGCCGGAACCGTCAGCGTAAGGTCGTTCACCGCCACAAAGTCCCCATAATCAACACGCAGATTGCGGATCTCGATGGCAGGGGGCGCGGCGGTCATGAAAGCCCAGATGATGCCGACCCGCACGGTGGTGGACAACGGAAATCTTCGTGAGATGATCCCTTCCATGCGCCCTGTTCTCTTCCTTCTCCTCGGTGCCGCCGTCGGCATCGCCGGTGCCACCCTCTTCCGCGGCAGCCTCCCGCCACCCGGAGGCTCCCCGGAAGCCCGCATCCTCGAACTCGAAAACAACCTCCGCGAAACCAAACTCCAGCTCGCCAGAATCGACCCCGCCCAGGCCCGCCCGCGCGAAGACGGTGACAGCGCCCTCGGCCGCGGCGTCCGCCAGGCCCTCGACGATCTCAAAGCCGGACGCCCGGTCGGCATGAATCTCCTCTTCCACGCCGCCAAACC
>CAZSDE010000497.1:0-3107 GCA_964605435.1 uncultured Akkermansia sp. | reverse complement strand
GCCGGAGATTCTTGCGCGGGCGCTGGCGTGGTTCCGGGCGCAGTTGCCGGAGACCGATGCGGTGATTCTTGAGGATTATGCGAAGGGGTTTCTGACTCAGGAACTGGTCGATGTGGTACTGCGCGAAGCGGCAGCCGCAGGGGTGCCGGTTTCGGTTGATCCGAACCCGGGCAATCCGCTGAGATGGCATGGGGCCACGGTGATCAAGCCGAACCGCCGGGAAGCTTTTGCGGCGGCTGGGCTGATGGATCCTGGTGATGTGAGCGAGGCTGAGCTGATGAATGCGCTGGTGTTGCTGGGTGAGGCCCTGTTTGCCAAATGGGAGACGCGCATGCTGCTGATCACGCTGGGGGAGCATGGCATGGCCTTGCTGGAACCGGGCAAGCCAGTCTATCACACGCCCACGCGGGCGCGGGAGGTTTTTGATGTGTCGGGCGCTGGGGATACGGCGATTGCTCTTTTCACACTGGCCCTTGCGGCGGGAGCCAGTGCGCCGGATGCGGCGGAGTTGTCGAACATGGCGAGCGGCATTGTTGTGGGGAAGGTTGGAACGGCCACGCTCAGTCCTGACGAACTGCTGGCGGCGTGCGAAAAGTAGGATAACCGGGTGACCGCTCTGCCTTTACAGGAGCCGCGGATGGGCGCATAACGGAGAATGCGTTTCCGCCTTCCGATGATTCCGGCACTGCTGGTGTTGCCTTGCGTGGCTGCGGCGGAGCTGCGGATTCCCGGTGGCACGGCCTACAGTCATCCGGATCCCGAGGCCATTGAGATGTCGGAACGGGAACAGGTGGTGCGCAGCTGGAGTGATTCTGGCCAGCAGGCTGTCTGGTTCGGGCAGTTTGCGTCGGGTGGAGAGCTGAAGATTCAACTGGCCGTGAGACTGAAGGCGGGAGCTGCGGCGGCACTGCGGCTGGAAGTGGCGGGCCAGTCGCGGGAACGGAAGTTCACGGGAACTGGAGACGTGCAGCGGCTGGATTTCGGGACCTTTGCGGTACCCGGTCCGGGGTACGAACGGATCGCGCTGGGGACAGCGGGTCCGCAGGGGTCGGAGACGGGAGACCTTGTCGAGCTGGTGCTCGACGGGGCAGCCGCCGGGGGAGCACATTTCAACCGGAAGCCGCGTCGCAATGCGGCGTCGGTGCATCTTGCCTATCGGGTACCGCAGGATCTGGAAGTGGCTGGATTCTACCATGAGGTTACGGCGGTGGACGATCCGGTGACGACCTTCTACATGGCCTGCGGATTTGCGCGTGGCTACTTTGGCATGCAGGTGAATTCGCCGACGGAGCGCCGCATTATCTTTTCGGTCTGGGATGCGGCGGAAGGGGCTGGGGCGGATTCCCGGAAGGACGTTCGTCCGGAGAATCATGTGCAGCTGCTTGCGAAGGGGGAAGGGGTCGAGGCCAGTGCCTTTGGCGGCGAGGGTACCGGTGGGCACAGTCATTTCGTCTATCCATGGAAGACTGGAGAAGCGCAGAAGTTCTGGCTGACCTGCCGTCCGGAGGGTGGGCATACGGATTACACGGGGTGGTGGTACCATCCCGGCCAGCGGCAATGGTTCCGGCTGGCGACCTTCCGCGCCCCGAAGGACGGCAAATGGCTGCGCGGGCTGCATTCGTTCAGCGAGAATTTCTGGGGGACGACGGGGCATCTGCGGCGCAAGGCCCTGTTTGGCCCGCAGTGGATTCGTTCCGCATCGGGAGCCTGGTCCGAGCTGACGTCGGCTACCTTCAGTCATGATGCCACTGGGCGGGAGGACCGGCGCGACCGGTTCATGGGAGTGGAGCGCGGGAGATTCTTTCTGAGTCACGGTGGTTTCGCGGATGGGTTCACCCGCTTCGGGGAACCATTTGAGCGGGCTGCCAGCGGGCAGTCGCCTCCGGCGGGGCTGCCGGAGTAGGAAAGGGAGAACCACCAGATTTTTGCCATGTACGGAGACTACCAGAAGCATGTTGCCGCCACGCTCGAGACCATCCGGGGGGATGGGCTCTTCAAGACCGAGCGTCTCATCCAGAGTCCGCAGGGAGGAAGGGCGACGCTGGCCGATGGCCGCGAGGTCGTCATCATGTGTGCCAACAACTACCTTGGGCTGGGCAATCATCCCGAAGTGATTGCGGCGGCGCATGAGGCCCTTGACCGCTGGGGCTACGGGATGGGCAGTGTGCGCTTCATCTGCGGCACGCAGACGCTGCACCGGGAACTGGAGCAGGCGATTTCCGCCTATGTGGGGACGGAGGATACGATTCTCTATTCATCGTGCTTCGATGCCAATGGAGGGCTTTTCGAGACGCTCCTTACGGAGGAAGACGCGGTGATTTCCGATGCGCTCAATCATGCCAGCATCATTGATGGGATCCGGCTGTGCAAGGCACGGAGATTCCGCTATCAGAACCGCGACATGGAGGATCTCGAGGCGAAGCTGCGCGAGGCCCGGGAGGGAGGTGCGCGGTTTGTGATGATTGCCACGGATGGGGTTTTCAGCATGGATGGAACGTATGCGCCCATGGGGGAGATCTGCGATCTGGCCGACCGCTATGGTGCGCTGGTGATGATGGATGACTCCCATGCGGTGGGATTTGTGGGGCCGACGGGACGGGGCACGCATGAGAAGTTCGGGGTCGTGGACCGTGTGGACATCATCACGGGCACGCTTGGCAAGGCGCTGGGGGGAGCCAGTGGTGGCTACACGAGCGGGCGGCGCGAGATCATCAGTCTGCTGCGGCAGCGGTCGCGGCCCTATCTGTTCTCGAATACGCTCGCTCCGGTGATTGCGGCGGTTTCCGTGAAGGTGCTGGAGATGCTGAGCCGGGACAGTTCCTTCCGGGACACGCTCTGGGAGAACACGCGGTGGTATGTTGAGGCGATGCGTGCGGCGGGCTTCGAGATTTCTGCCGGGGAACATCCGATTGTTCCCATCATGCTGGGAGATGCGCGGCTGGCGCAGGAAATGGCGTCGCAGCTGCTGGAATCGGGTGTTTATGCCGTTGGTTTCTTCTTCCCGGTGGTGCCGCAGGGGAAGGCGCGGATCCGCACGCAGGTGAGCAGTGCGCTGACGCGGGCGGATCTGGAACAGGCGGTTTCAGCGTTTGTGACGGCACGGGCGG
>CAZSDE010000496.1:0-3108 GCA_964605435.1 uncultured Akkermansia sp. | reverse complement strand
AATCTCCTCCATCGTCATCTTCGCGAATACTTCCCCAGGAGCCGTCCGACTCAAGGATCTCGGCTACACCGGCAAAATCTACCGCACCAACCAAGCCGTCACCAACCTTGAAACGACGACGGTCACATACCGCGTGGGCGCTTCCGCCGCGGAATTGGTGTCACAACTCGAAACTACCGTCCAGGGAGCCAATATCGGCGCTGGCTTCACGGTCTTCAATGCGCCGGCCCTGAACTTCACCTACAATTCCACCCTCGACGGCGCGGATCTCCAGGTGCTGCCCCCGCGCGAATTCGTCCAGGCTCCCGCGGCTCCGCTCAGTCCGATCATTCTCCTGCCAGGTCAGGCCATCGCCATCCGCTGGGGCAACCTCAACGACGGCGGCCGCGACGCCATCATCGGCATCGATGACGTCCGTGCTTCCTTCGAAGCCATTCCCTGCGCCATCGACGCCACCGTCTCGAATTTCACCCGCGACCTCAAGGGGACGCCAGCGGATGCCTCCGACGATACCTACGGCTTCGATCTGAACGTCGTGGGCCTGGGTGCCAGCCCAACCGGATGGCAGATCAGTGATCCTGCGGCTTATGCCTCCACAGGCAGTTATGGAACCACAAGGACCTACACCGGTCTTCCCATCCCGCAGACTCCTCTCACCCTCACCATCACCGACCGCGGCAATGCGACGTGCACCGACACCGTGACCGTGCAGGCTCCCGTGCTCGAACGCTACGTGACGGCCACCAGCAGCCAGGGACTCACCTTCACTGACCCCGCAGTCGGGGCGCAGAACCACACCCGTGGCGAGACGGGCGACCTAGGATTCGCAGGCGGCAACGGAGCTTCCCTCGTCCGTCTCCAGCCCGACCCCAACAATACGGCGAAGTACTTCGGCATCAATAATTCCAAGCCGACCGTAACTACCGACGCCGTCAATATCACGCTCATCGATTCGCTCCGGGTTTCCGTTGGACTCGCTTCCTACACAACTTCCGGGACTGCCTTGGAGGCCGATGACACACTCACGGTGACGGTGGAAACCACGGACGACCCAGTCAATGGCTTCTGGAGCCCGGCTGCCACCATCGTCGACGGATTTGTGACCGATGGAGTAGCCCTCTTCGACGCCATCAAGGTGGCAACTCCCGGGATCAATTATCCGGCGGCTCAGCCGTACCCGGCGGCTGACTTCCCGTTCAAGAAGTTCAATTCCCAGGTCATTCCCCGGGGAACCGCTACGCATGCCCGCCTCGTCATTTCCGGTGGCAATAACTCGGGTTCGGAGTTCACGCTCATCGACAACATCCTCTTTGAAAGGGCCGCCTGCCTCATTACCGCTACCTCGGAAATCATCCGCGACAACAAGGGCGATGATAACCCAGCCAATGACCAGTTCAGTGCTCTGGTGACGGTCAATGCCGAAGCCAATGGTGCCAGCACGGGATGGATCAGTGACGCCGTTCCGGCCGCCGGACTCTACGGCAATGCCGTGACTTTCGGCCCGTACCCCGTCATCGGCGGACCAAAAACCATCACGCTTACGGATAACCTCAATGCGTCCTGCAAGGCGGCCATCACACTGACCCCGCCGCCCACCGTGCTCATCGCGGAACCGGTCGCAGATCTCGTGCGCAATGCTGGCACAGATGCCACCACGGCCGCCGATGACCGCTGGGAATTCACCGCCGTCGTCAATGCCACCAATGGCAGCACCTCATGGGAAGCCCGGGCAGGCAGTGTCACAGGTCCAGTGATCGGCACCGGAGCGTATGGCGCCGCTGTTCCCCTGAGCCTTCCGACCGATCTCAATCAGGTCGTCTTCACGGATAAGGCCGACCCGACTGCCGTCACTACGCTGACCTTGGATCTGCTTGGCCGCGATGCGGCCGTGGGTGTCAGCGACATCAATGGCCGGAAGTCGGTGCTCTACATCGCGCCGCAGCCGGCTGCGTACTGGCGTCAGACGGGCAGCGCTCTGCCCGCAGGGGCTCCTGCCGCAGCGCTTGGCCTATACAGTTCGGTTCTGAATTCCGGTGACTCCACGATCGTCACCTTTGATACGGAATCGATCGATCTTTCCGGAAGCACGGGACCGACCCAATTCAGCGCGACACTGTTCGCCTTTGATAACAGCGCGGGATCGAACTTCGAGGGCAACGACACCTTCGGTCTGGCCTTGGAACTGACCCTTGAAGGAAATCCGGTGCCGGTGACGGTTCAGTTGGTGCCTCTCCTTCCTGGCGTCGACGTGAGCCCGGCGAACGGGGTCATCAACGGCTACACTTACGTCGACCTCGCCGACTACAATGCGAACCGTGCCCAGGACGAGTTCAATCGCGACGGCGTCGCCGGAGAAGCATCGCTCAACAGCAGCTTCAGCTTCACCTACTCGATTCCGAAGCAGTTCGATGATGCCGGGGTCCTCCGGAATGTCATTGCCGCGCGCGCGATTGTCAGTGCGGTCAATAATTCGGGTTCGGAGTTCTACTACCTGAAGGATGTGAACTTCTCGAGCGGTGGCGGTGCGGTCGACAGCGATGGCGACGGCCTCGTCGATGCATGGGAACTCCAGTACTTCGGAAACCTGAGCCAGAATGGCTCCGGAGATCCGGACGGCGATGGCCAGAGCAATGCCGCCGAGCAGTTCGCCGGCACAGCCCCGAACAACGGAACCTCGGTGCTCGCAGTCACCAGCGTGACCCGCACAGGCCCGAACTACTCGGTCACCTTCAATGCTGTCGCCGGTAAGAAGTATGCCGCTGAATATGCCACTGACGGCCACCGGCGCATCGGAGACCATCAACGGTGTCCTGCCCACCCCGGCTCCAGACCGCATCTTCATCCGGATCCGTGCCGTTCCCTGACCGGACCAGCTGGACGCAGCTGATCCGACCTCACCCCCCAGGAAAAAGAAAGCCGGGGCGTTCCACAAGGGACGCCCCGGTTCGCTTTTCTGGCTCTGGCCAGCCTGCCATCCCGGTCAGTCAGCAATGGAAGCCCCCCCGGGCCACAGCCACCAGCGCCACATCGATAAACGGACAGACCTTTTCGCTTCGGCGAAAACCTAGGACGAAAACGACGGATTGCACAAAAGGACAGACCTTTTGG
>CAZSDE010000495.1:0-3111 GCA_964605435.1 uncultured Akkermansia sp. | reverse complement strand
CTGAAATCTATGTCGCCATCAGCACCGGATTCGGCCTCGGCCACCTCCTCCACTACGGACGCGAACTCCACGCCATGGACCAAGTCGCCGCCGTCATGCTCGTCATCCTCCTCATCGGCTTCGCGGCCGACAAGGCCCTCTTCGCCCCATGGGAACGATTCCTCCGCACCCGCTGGGGGCTCACGCCGTGACGGATTCCTGAACCACAGACCCGCAGCGACTGGCTCCATCGGAGACCTGCACCCCGCTGCGCCGCAGAGCCGCCGCCCTCAGAACGCCCGCAGGCTCAGCTCAAGATAGAAGAAATCCGTGTCGCCCGGCCGGATCGCCTTCCGCGTGTATTCCCCATCCGCAAAGTGCGCATAGCCTGCCGTCAGCTCCGCCTGCGGATGCAGCTGCCAGCGCGCCCGGATGTCGAATTCATGCCCCAGAAAACTCCCGCTCTGCCCACTGCGGTCGCGCGCCAGCGACGTCAGAAACCGATCCCTCCCGCTCGCCAGCCAGTACCAGCTGTAGCCGAAATCCGCCCGCAGCTTCCGGTGCGGCGTCAGTTCCACCCGGACCTTCGGAGCCGAAATATTCTCGTACAGAATGTAGTCATTCGCCGACCACGGCCGACCGAACCCATAGAACCGCTCGAACCGGTTATCCTCCCCATCCCCTGGCTCCCGGTCGCCGGACGCATAGCCATAAAAAACACTGAGCCTCGGCTGCATCGCTCCCGCAAACCGATACCCCAGCTCACCCGTCGCCCCCAGCGCCCGCACCTCGCCCTCCGCACTGTTCCCAAACTGCCACGTCACGGACGCATCGTAATCAAAGCCACTCCCACCCAGCTTCCCGTACACCCTCACCCCAGGCGACTGCACCTGCCGCTCCGGCACAAGGCCGCTCCCATCCTGATCCAGCACCAGCCAGTACGGCTCCACCGTGGCCACATCCGACCACAGCCGCCAATGCCCGATCGCCCCGAAAAGCCACTGACCCTCCACCGGCTCATCCCATTCATACTTCCTCCGCAGCAATGGCTGCACCGCCAGCAGATCGACCTGCCAGTCGTTCTTCTCCTGCCCCAGCGAACCATGAAATCCCACAAAGGTGTTCGCCGTGTTCCGCCACTGATTGTTCCCAATAAGCCGACGGTCCAGAAACTCGAAGTTGTGAATCCCCCAGCGCAGACTCAGCGGCCGCCCGTTCCCCAAAGCATCCCGACCCAGCGCCTCCCCGAACCACAGCTCCCCATACAGCCGGATCACCTCGAACTCGTTCACATCCCGCACATCCCTCGGATACTCACTCCCATACCTCCTCGCATCCTGCACCTCCACCGCCAGACGGAACGGATCCACCACCCCATGCACCCCAGCATAAAACCGCGTCCGGTACAGAAACGGCTCGTCCAGCCCAGCACGCCCACGCCGCAGATCGTCATCCCGATACTCATACCGCACCCGGTGATCCAATCCCAGATCCAGCCACTCCACCCCGCCCCACCAGCGCTCCTCCCCAGCCCGCCGCACGTACTTCGGCGGATCCGGATCCCGCACCGTACTGTAACTCAACGGTGCCCGATAAAAACTCCCTCCCTCCCCACCCCATACCCCACCCACCCCTCCCATCCCCATCACCAGTATCGTCTGCCATTGCTTCATGATTTCTCCTGTAATTGGAATCTCCATTCGGCAAGTAGGAATTTAGCGGGGTTTGACTTCCCGCCCGCACAGCATACCATAGCGCACAAGATCATCGCGGGGGTGCCGGGCCTGGCCGGCTGAGACTTCCTGACCTGCCCGGGAAGAACCCATCGAACCTGATCCGGCTCATACCGGCGAAGGGAAGCGGGACGGCACGAGCACAGCGCTCTCCGCGGTGGCACCCGAACTGTTCCCAACCTTGCCATGATTGCTTCCTTCGAACCGCACTCGTCCGACGCCCTTCCCAATAGCCGCCGCATCTACGCCGAGGGATCGCTCCCCGGAGTGCGCGTTCCCATGCGCGAAATCTCGCTCTCGCCCACGAAGTCGTTCCAGGGACAGATGGAACCGAACGAACCGGTCCGTGTGTACGACACGAGCGGGCCATGGGGCGACGCCGATTACACGGGGACTGTGGAGGACGGTCTCCCGGCTCTCCGGGAAGCATGGATCCGCAGCCGCGGCGATGTGGAGGAATACGAGGGACGTCAGGCCACCGCACGCGACAACGGATTCCTGAGCGAGGTCCACATGCAGTCGCAGGCGGCCCGTTTTGCCGGCGGCCTCAGCGCCCTTGAACAACCCCGCGGCAGCCAGCGCCCCCGCCTCCGCGCCTCGGCCGGACACCCGGTCACCCAGCTCTGGTACGCCCGCCAAGGCATCATCACGCCCGAGATGGAATTCATCGCCATCCGGGAAAACATGCGCCGCGCCGCCATGGGCGACCTCTCGCAGGACATCGTCCGCACCGACCTCGACAAGCAGCACGCCGGATCCAGCCAGCAGCCGGACAGTCCCTACGCCCCCGGCATCTTCCGACGCTTTCCCCAGCGCATTCCCGCCGAAATCACGCCGGAATTCGTCCGCGCCGAGGTGGCCGCCGGCCGCGCCATCATCCCGGCCAACATCAATCACCCGGAACTCGAACCGATGATCATCGGCCGCAATTTCCTCGTGAAAATCAATGCCAACATCGGCAACAGCGCGGTCGCTTCCAGCATCGAGGAGGAAGTCGAGAAGATGCGCTGGGCCACCAAATGGGGAGCCGATACCGTCATGGATCTTTCCACCGGGAAGAATATCCATGCCACCCGCGAATGGATTCTCCGGAATTCCCCGGTCCCCATCGGCACCGTCCCCATCTACCAGGCACTCGAAAAAGTGAACGGCAAAGCGGAAGACCTCACCTGGGAACTTTTCCGCGATACCCTCATCGAACAGGCGGAACAAGGCGTCGACTACTTCACGATCCACGCCGGTGTCCTTCTCCGCTTCATCCCGCTGACGGCTTCCCGCATGACCGGCATCGTCAGCCGCGGCGGCTCCATCACGGCCAAATCGTGCCTCTCCCACCGCAAGGAGAATTTCCTCCACCCCGACGCGGTCGACATCTGCGACATCATGGCGGCCTACGATG
>CAZSDE010000494.1:0-3111 GCA_964605435.1 uncultured Akkermansia sp. | reverse complement strand
TGGCGGAGAGGGTGGGATTCGAACCCACGGTACCCTCACGGGCACGCCGGTTTTCAAGACCGGAGCCATAAACCGCTCGACCACCTCTCCTTGGCGTCTAGGCGACGAGTGGGAAGATGGCGTGGAGGTCAGGGAGGGCAAGCTAAAATCGGGGGAGATGGCTGGGGTCGTGTGATGGGCTGCGGGATTATGGTCTTTGGGAGAACCTGAGGCGGAAGAAGCCGCGGGGTTGGGAGGATGGCGGTTGGGGAGCCAGCCATGAGAGGGAGCGGGAGCCGTCCGGGTTCCGGGAGGAACTGAGGAGGGCTGGGCTGGGTGTCCATGCGGTGGCATCGGTCGACCATTCAGCGGATACGGAGACGTCGTCGTGGCTGGCGGCGGTGCGGGCCATGAGGATGGCCGGGGTTGAGCCGGAAGGGTCGATGGTGACGGTGAGGAAGTCGGCTGGCGTGGCGCTGCGGGGATTGGAGCCGAGGGCGTATTCGGCGAGTTCGGTGAGGCCATCGTTGTCCGAGTCCGTGGTGGGGTTGCTGAGTTGGTGGAAGGCCAGCCACGAGGCGAGCCTTGTGCCGTCGTAGGAACCAGGGGAACCGTTGACGGACTGTCCGCTGCGCCAGTTTGCCGGGACGGCGTGGTCTGGGTTGGTCCATGGGGCGACGAGGACGAGCGGGAAGCCCGATCCGTCGGCTTCCGGGGGCCATGGGAAGGAGTCGTCGTAGGTGAATTCGCGGATGGGGGTACCGGCTCCGAAGCTCAGGCGGATGAGTTCGCCTGAGTTGGCGAGGTTATCGCCCTGCTGCCATGATCCGGCGAGGAGGGTGCCTGCGGGGAGGGTGCCGTACCGGGCGGTGAAGGCGGACGGGTTGCTTACGACGATGGTGCGCTGGCCTGGAGCGAGGGAAGTGACGGCGCTGGTGGCGAAGTCGAAATCGATGCCTTTGGTGAAGCGGACATTCGAGAGGTCGAGCGGGCTGGAACCGATGTTGAGGAGTTCGATCCACTCGAAGTCCGAGGCATTGGTGGTGGTTGCCAGTTCTGTGCCCGTGGGGTCGGCTGGGTGGTACATGAACTGGGAGACCGCGAGGGATTGGCGGTAGACGGAGACGTCGGGTTCGGCGGCGAGGAACTGGACTGGTGCGCTCCAGTGGCTCCAGCGTCCTGTGCTGTCCTTGTGGCGGACGCGGACGCGGCAGGTGGAGCCTGGTCGTGCGGCGACGGCCGGGATGGTGATGGTGGGAGTGAAGGCCGTGATTTCCGGGGACGTCCATGAGGCTTCGATTTCGTACATCCGGCGTTCCGTGCGGTTGTAGCGGTTGAAGCCCGGGGCGGCGGGGTCCGTGATTTCTGCGAGCCGCCACTGCATGGCCGCGAAAGTGGCTCCACTGCGGCCCGTGAAGGGGCCTGAGGAAAACGTGAGGGCGTTGGTGGGGATGGGATCGCTTCCTGCGGTGGTGCGGGCAGCGGTGGGGGTGGCCGGGGCAAGGTTTTCGTCTGCTGCGGTGAGGATCTGGGAAGTGATGACGCTGCGGCGGGTCGTGATGTAATTCTTCAGCGTGGTGATCATACCTGCGAAGGTTCCGGCGGGTGTCCCTGGTCCGGAGTTGCCGATGCCGTCGGGTGAGTCGGCCGAGCGCTGATAGAAGCGTCCGTGTCCGGCTTTGCTGCTGTTGACGGCGGACGAGCTGAGGATCGGGTGATAGTCCCAGAGGGCGCGGTCGGCGTCGGCGAACGAGAGTTGGCCGGGTTGGTAGATGACTGAGGCCATTTCGTCGATGAGGAGGCCGGTCTGTTCGGTGTTCCAGAGGAGGTCGAGGATTTCGCGGACGCGGTTGCGGTGTTCCGTGCGGAGGGCGGGAATGCCCGTGGTCGAGCCATTGCCGAAGACGCGGGTGAAGAATGGTTCCGTGGAATTTCCGCTGGGTGGGAGACCGGCGATGCCGCTGTCGGCGCGGTACATGTTGTCGGCCCATGTGAGGTCGAGGTCCCATGGAACCTGCTGCCATTTGCCGGTGTCCGGGTTATTGAAGTAGTAGTAGTTCTTGCCGTCGCCGATGTCGTAATGGTGGATGCAGTCCACGATGGCGCGGTAATTGTAGTAGGCTGGCAGGTCGGCATTGGTGCGCCACCATGATTCCGTGGCGGTGTAGGCCTGGAAGGCGGTGAGGTCCGCTTTGTTCTTCGGCTGGCTGGGTCCCTGGTTGTTGAGTTCGCCGGTGCCGCCTTCCATTTTGTAGAGGTTGCCGTCCGGGAGGCCGTGTTCATCGAGGAACTGACCGTCCGGTTGTTCGATGGCGAGGTAGAGGCCCTGGAAGTCGTCATCGAACTGCGATGGGGTGCCGTTGGTTTCGCTGGGGCGCTCGATGATGCGGAAGTGAGCGAACTGCGTGTGATTGGCGGCGATGCCCGAGAGCTGGAAGAGTCGGAAGCCCACGCTTTCAAAGAGGCCCTGTTCGCCGCGGTAGAGGAAGTCGCCCTGCTGGATGCAGGAAGAGAAATTGAGCTTCTTCCAGCGTTGGTCGTAGGATCGGCCGTAGTTGTCCGCGGCTTCGAAATCGTGACCGCGGTTGAAGTCGAATTTCCACATGTTCTTGCCCATGGAGAAGCGCCAGACGCCGCCGCGGGCCCGGTAGCGGATGTGGTCGTACACCTTGCCGCGGTGGCAGAGGGTGCCTTTCCAGTTGTAGAGGCTGTGGCCGTACTGGGCACCGGCCGGCTGGTTGGTGCCGTCCGCTTTCGTTACGGGGACTGACTGGGCATTGGCGTGTTCTGCTGTGGTGGTGATGAGGTGGTACGGAGGGACCGAGGCGAGCAGGTCCGGGGAGAACGTCTGGGTGGGGGTAACGCCCGGGCGGTTGGCTCCGGTCCATGCCGGCAGGGTACCGTAGACGAAGTAGGCGAAGTTCGGCTGCGGGTCGTCGGCGTAGGGAACCCGGATCTGGAGGCCGGCTGTATCCATGGCGCTGATGCGGTAGCGGATGAGGCGGCGGTGCTGCTGGACGGTGGCCGGGATGAGCGCGGTGAAATTGCCATCGTTCGGGGTGGCATCGCCGTCTGTGCCGGCATCGTTCATGGGGACGGTGATCCAGGTGGCGGCGGCGGAGAAGCGCGGGT
>CAZSDE010000493.1:2624-3117 GCA_964605435.1 uncultured Akkermansia sp. | reverse complement strand
CGCCAACCTCGCCTTCGCCCTCCAACGCAGCGAATTCGCCGATCCCGTCCGACTCGCCATGACCAAGGCCCTCAACCCATAAACCGTCCGCGAAGGAAACGACGGCAGACGACGCCCCTTCCTTCACGGTTCGCCCGTGGCCCCTTCGGCCCGGCGCGCCATCACTCCGTCCACCGCCGCCACCAGCAATGGCCGCACCCGACCGTCCATCGGAGCAAGGCTCACCAGCACCTTCGCGTCCTCATAGCCCGCCAGTGTAATCGTCAGCCATTGCTGCCGCACTCAGCGACAGCAATGCGAGGGCCATGGCAAAGGGCTTACCGATCATTGAAGCCATCCCGATCATTGCCTCTTCTGACTAGGCCCTGATGCGCGATGTGGCAAGACAGCGACGCCAATCACTGCCTGCGCTTTCCTCAGGGCTGCTGCTCGATGCCTGCTTCCTTGATCACACGCTCCCAGAGTCGCGCCTCGCTCTCAAAGAAAGCGCCCG
>CAZSDE010000493.1:0-2614 GCA_964605435.1 uncultured Akkermansia sp. | reverse complement strand
ATGCGCCACCTCGCTCCACGGAATGAGCTGCAGCCGTTCCTCAGCCCGGAAGAGAGGGAAAATCTCAATGCCCAGTGGCGACAGCAGCACATAGGCATGGCGCGCCAGCCTCCCAGTCATCCAGAAACACCAGAGCGCCGGCCCCAGCGGCAGCAGCGCCAGCCACCACGCCGGCCGATCCTCGAGCCGCTGCCACCAGACATACAGTATGCCCACGGCCATCGCCGCAAAACAAATCCCGGCAGCGGCGAAATGCACCGACTGCCGGGATCTCGTGAATCTCAGTTCCCTGAAAGGCGCAGCCACAGGCCCCTCAGCTGAGCGACTCGAGCCGCTTCACAATTTCGGACTTCGGCTGAACCCCGATGCTCTTGTGCTTCAGTTCTCCTCCCTTGAAGTAGAACAGGGCCGGAATGTTCCGGATCCCATACTCGGTCGCAAGGTCGCCGGCATCATCGACATTCACCTTCACCACCTTGGCAGCCCCAGCCTTCTCCGTCGCCACTTCATCAAGCACAGGCCCCAGCATCTTGCAGGGACCACACCACTCCGCCCAGAAGTCCACCACCACAGGCACCTGCGCCTGCAGAACTTCCGCGTCAAAATTCTCTTTCGTTACCTGAATCACTGCAGCACTGGCCATGGGTTTGATAGGGTGGTTGGTTGAATCAATCGGACAATGGTGGACTGTCGCCCACCTTCGCACGCTGACAACGAAAAAAACGCATCCCGCGGCCTCAGGGAGACACGCGGGATGCGCCGAATCAGGAGATTATCCTCAGCAGGCCCGCAGGCCGCCGCGGATCACTGACCGAAGGTCGTCAGGTAAAAGGCCGCAATGGCCCCGAGGACGCCGACGAGAAGGAAGATGACTGAACCCATGGAATGAAAACGGTGTGCGTTGTCAGAGGATGACTTTCGGGATCAGGGAGCCTCGGGAGGAGCCGGGATCTTCGGCTGCTTGCGCTCGTACTCCGAAGTGATGCCGCCGGTACCATCCTTCTTGTCGAAGGGCGAATAGTCCATCGGGAGCTTGATGCCCTGCGGAGCGGTATTCTTCATCCAGGCTTCCTGACTGGAGGAAACACCTTCCGAGAAGAAGCTGAAACGGTCGAGGCAGGCGAGCGCTCCAATCACTGCAGCGATCGAGCCAATCAAAGCAACCCAGCCCATGATGTTGAGCGGGCCTTCATTGAGTTCCTCTTCTTCCTCGAACTGAGCGCCGCGGACGGCCACCGAGGAAACCGGAGCGGCGGGCGCCGAACCCGGCGTAAGTTTCACCGTTGCCTTGGGCAGGGGCGCCTGGGCTCCCGGAGTGGGAGCAACCCGCGCAGTGCCGCCGATCTTCGTAGTCGGACGGGCCGCCACCGGAGCAGCCGGGCGGCCCGGTGCCTGCGAAAGAGGAATGGTCTTGCTGCCAACCGGAGCGGTGGGCGGAGGAGCCGTCGGCGCAGTCGGTGCCGCCGCCGAAGGGGCCGGTGCCGCCGGCCGCGGAGGCGGAGCCCCCGGAACCGCCGGACGCGGAGCACCAGCCAGCGGAACCGTCGGTGCACCCGGACGGGGCGGAGCCACCGGAGGACGCGGAGCCACCGGAGCTGGAGCAGCCGCAGGAGTTTCTCCTTCCGCTTCAGTCGAAGCTGCCGGAGCCTGAGGCTTGAGCGTGATGCGCACGGTTTCCTTCTTCAGCGGAGCCGCCGGTGGCCTCATGGGAGGACGCGGCGGGCCGGGGACGGGGGCGGGATTGGAATTCTCCGGGTCTTGCATAGGGAATTTATCTAGTGCTGAAATTCGCGTCACCAATGGCAGTTTTGCCGCAGGGTGTCAACATCGTGTCACGCAAAAAGCTGCGGATTTCCCCGGATTTTTTCGGCACTCGCCCGACCGCCCCCGGGATATCCACCCCCGGAATGCGAAAGAAAACACGCTGTTTGCATTTTGGAACGACTGCCTCCACGGTCTGCGCCCCAACCCCGGCGCCCGCCGTTCCTCCTCCAAGCCCATGGGAAAAACTCTGATCATTGCTGAAAAACCGAGCGTCGCCGCCGACCTTGCCCGCGTCCTCGCCCGTGCCCCGGGCATGAGCAAATTCTCCAAGGAGAAGGATTACTTCAAAAATGACACCCATGTCATCTCGTCGGCAGTCGGTCACCTGCTCGAACTCGCCCTCCCGGAATCAGCCGACGGCAAAAAGCCCAAATGGAACTTCGAGAGCCTGCCGATCATTCCGGATAAGTTTGCCCTCAAGCCGATCGACCGGAGCGCGGACCGGCTCACGGTTCTCAAGAAGCTGCTCAAGCGTGCGGATGTGAGCGATGTCATCAATGCCTGCGACGCCGGACGTGAAGGGGAACTCATTTTCCGTTATATTATGCAGGCAAGCGGCTGCCGGAAACCGGTGCGGCGCCTCTGGATGCAGTCGATGACGCCGGGAGCCATCATGGACGCCTTCGGAAACCTCCGGGAAGACGAGGACATGCTGCCGCTGGCGGACGCCGCGGTCTGCCGCAGCGAAAGCGACTGGCTGGTGGGAATCAATGGGACGCGTGCGCTGACGGCCTTCAATTCCCGCAATGGTGGCTTTCTGAAGACACCGGTGGGCCGGGTGCAGACGCCC
>CAZSDE010000492.1:0-3118 GCA_964605435.1 uncultured Akkermansia sp. | reverse complement strand
GCCCGCTTTGTTCGCTTTGTGTGTAGATCTCGGTGGTCGCCGTATCATTAAAAAATTCGATATCGCGTCGGAGGATGCGGACGCAGAGGCTGTGGAACGTCGAGATGGTGAGTTTCTTGACCTTGTCCTTGGCGACCATGCCGCTGACGCGTTCGCGCATTTCGTTGGCTGCCTTATTGGTGAAGGTGACGGCGAGGATGGCATCGGGTCTGACGCCTGTGCGGAGGAGGTGGCAGATGCGGGTGGTGATGACGCGGGTTTTGCCCGTGCCAGCGCCTGCGAGGATGAGAACCGGGCCGCTGATGGTTTCTGCGGCGCGGCGCTGAGCAGGGTTGAGGTCTTCGAGGCGCATGGGGGAGAAGGGGAATCGGCGGTGGGTCGGCGAGTTGGTGCCGGTGGTGGGTCAAGTCAATCGGCATGGCCTGAGGACGGGTGCCTGTCATCAGTTTTTCATCATTCTGCAGGATGATGTGAGGCGAAAGATTTTTGTGCGTGGCAATTGCGCGGGGGCATTGCTGCGGTGTAGGTTGCCAGCCCGCTTTTTCCCTTTTCGCTGCCTATGTCCATTGAAGCTGATCGACCCACTCAGGCATTTCTCTCCCGATTTCCGGAACCGGTCATGAAGGAAGCCGAGCGGCTGAGGGGCAGCGGGGCGGTGAAGCATATTTTCGGTGGTTCGGCGCTGGTGCATGCGCGGGTGGAGGATGGGAGTGACGTGTATCACATCACGCTGAAGCGTGGGCATGTGGGATGGGAGTGGACCGTGAGCGGGCCTGAGGATCAGCATCCCGCCGGGGTGGCTGCGGTGATGCTGGAGCGTCTGGCGCTGGGCGACAGTCTGCCGGAGTCGCCGACTGGGGTGGGTGATGCTTCGCTCATTGATGTGCTTGAGGAAAAGCTGGGGCGGCCGTTGTCGCCTCAGGAGGATGTGTTCATTGACAAGCTGGAGAAGCGGTACCGCCGGTATCTGCTTGAGCAGAAGCTCTTTGATCATGACCTTGTGAGGTTGAATCCCAAGTGGCCGGTGACGAGTTATGAACCGATCACGCTGTGGCCGGAACCACCTCGGGACATTCTGGGATTCTGGAATTACATAGCGGCGGCCTTTGACCGGCGGAAGCTGATGTGGCCTCGGTTCATGGAAGCGGTGACGAGCCGTGAACAGACGCGCGAGCAGCTGCGGGAATGGGAGAAGCAGCGTGACATCGGGATGTGGGAGGAACGGCTGGAGAAGATGGCCTCGGCCGAGCAGGTTACGGCGCGGCATGGTGAACTGCGGGCCATGGTGACGATGCGGGAAGTGCGGCTGGAATTCAGGAGGACGGATGGACTGGAGGGGCCGGAGGCCTTTGCGGCGGTGGGAGGCGAAGTGGAACTGCTGCGGCTCCGGACGCAGCTGCAGGAAGGAAAGCTGCATCTGGATGCCTTGAGCGAGGCCTTGCTCATGCAGTGGGTCAGTCACTGGCCGGAAGGCGACGCTGCGGCTGCGGGGATCCGGCTGGAGGCCGAGCGCGACCGGAGATTTCTGGGACAGCTGCTGCGTCAGCCGTCCCTAGCGGCGCGGGTGGTGACGCTGGATGAGATCCCGTTTCAGCACAGTGGGGAAGTGCTGCGGTGGACCTGTGCCGAGCCCGATCCTGAGAATGAGGAAAGCGATGCGTGGGTGATTCAGCTGACGACGCCGGATGATCTTCCGGTGCCGTACAGTCTGATCGTTCTGCCTGGGCCGGAGACTTTGTATCTGGGGGATGACGTGGTGTACCGTGGTCCGGTGCCGTGGATGGAGGGAGCGGAGGCGCGGCCGCGGACATCGATTCCTTATGAAGTGCTGGCGACGCCGCGTGGGGTGGAATTCCTGCGGAGGCTGCGGGTGACGCTGCCGGCAACGCTGCGCGAGAGAGTCATGGAAGTCGTGGTGGCTCCGAAACTGGTACTGCGGATGTCGCGGCGTGGAGCGGCGGCCGAGGCTGAGGTGGTGACTGCGGAAGTGACGGCGGCGGATGCGGGTGGATTGTGCAGTGAGGTACTCGAGCGGGACGCGTGGCGGACGCTGGAGACGAATCTGCCATCGGATGGAAGGGTGCCGTGGTTTGACCGCCGCGATCTTTATGCGCTGCCTGGGTTGCTCGATGAGATGGGGTTTTCGTGGGACCAGGGAAGCCGGAGTTTCCGGGTGAGGCTCACGAAGAATTTCCCGGTGAAGTTTGTGCGTTGGCTGGAGCGGCTGCCCGAGTCGTGTGTGGTGGAGCTTGATGAAGGACTGGCGTCGCTGCGGGCCGATCCGGTGCAGGCGACCGTGCGGTTTGAGGTGAGTGAGGCTGGGGAGCTGGACTGGTTTGACTTGAGGGTGCTGGTTGATGTGGAGGGGATGGATCTGAGCCGGGCGCAGATCAGGGAACTGGTGGAAGCGCGGGGTGGATTTGTGAGGATGCCTGGTGGGGGCTGGCTGCGGCTGGCGCTCAAGCTGACGGCGGATCAGGAAGCAGCGATTGGGCATCTGGGGCTTGATGTGTATGATTTGTCCGGGGAGACCCACCGGATGCATGTGCTCCAGCTGGCCGAGCCACGGGCGGCTGAGGTTTTTGATCCTGATGCGTGGAACCGGATCACGGATCGGGCGGCGCGGCTGAAGCTGCAGGTGCGGCCGCCGCTGCCGTCAGGCTTCCGGCTCGAGCTGCGTCCGTATCAGGTGGAAGGATTCCATTTCCTTGCGTATCTGACGTCGAATCGGTTTGGCGGGGTATTGGCTGACGACATGGGTTTGGGGAAGACGGCGCAGGCGATCTGCTGGATGCTGTGGCTGCGGGAGCGGGCGGCGCAGCAGCAGGAAGAAGCGAATGTACCGGTGTCTCCGTGTCTGGTGGTGTGTCCGAAGTCCGTGCTTGATGTGTGGGCGGGGGAAACGGTGAAATTTGCGCCGGATCTTCGTGTGCAGGTGATCCGGGACAAGACCGAGCTGGACACGGAAGGCCTGGCGAAGCGGGTTGATGTGCTGGTGCTGAACTACAGTCAGCTGCGGGTGAATGCCGAGAAGCTGAAGGCTGTGCCGTGGCTGAGTGTGGTGCTGGATGAAGGCCAGTGGTGGCGCCTGGTATCGCCCATGCTGCTGCATTTCGGT
>CAZSDE010000491.1:0-3119 GCA_964605435.1 uncultured Akkermansia sp. | reverse complement strand
GATCCGGCCGACCACCGTGGCGTCAACGAAGCCGAACACCGGCTCCTCGCTCACGGCCGGGAACCAGCAGCGCATCCGGACATCCCATGGCGGAAACTCATCGGTTCCTCCAATGTCTGGTGGCTCTGGCTCATGTATTTCGGCATCATCTACGGATGGTACTTCTACCTGCAGTGGCTCCGCCAGTTCGTCGACGCTGCCCAGATCGGCACGGGTGAACAACGCGCATGGCTCTCGGGCCTGCCCATGCTCGGCCTCGGAGCCGGCGTCTTCTGCGGCGGTATCCTCACCGATTTCCTCGTCCCCCGCATGGGCCTCCGACGCGGCCGCCGCCTCCCGGGACTCTGCGGTCTCCCCGCAGCCGCCGCCTTCCTCCTCCTTGCATGGCAGAACGGAGCAAACCCGGCCGCAGTCTGGTGCATGACGGCAGCCGCCTTCTGCTCGGCCCTCGGCGTCGCTCCCGGCTGGGCGGTCTGCCTCGACATCGGACGCGAATACGCGGGCACCGTGAGCGGTTCCATGAACATGTTCGGAAATCTCGGCGGTGCCCTCATTCCCATCGTCACCGGATACAGCCGCGCGGGTACGGGGTCATGGACTCCAGCCCTCCTTTCAATGGCGTTCTGCTACCTCCTCGCCGCACTCGCATGGGCCTTCATCAACCCCACCCGGCGCATCCTCGGCAGCGGAAATTCTCCGAATTCGCTGGGCTCGACCGACGATTCCTGACAGGCTCGCTCCATGAACTGGCGCTGGTTCCTGCTCACTGCTGCGGCTTTCGTCCTGCTCGCCGCAGACGTCCCGGCAGCGCCGCCACCGATCCGGTCCCACGAAGCGGAGGGCACACTCGAATTCGTTCCCACAGGCCGCTCACGCTCGGCTCCCCGGGCCACGGGAACGTCCACGGCCCTTGAAGTGCGCTGCCTCCGCCCGGATGGCCGGACCGTCGTCCGGGAACTGCGCGGCCGCTTCCTTGTCCAGTCGACGCAGCGGCCGGATGCTTCGCTCGCAGCCGCCGCCGGACTTGTGCACGAACTATCGCTCCCGGATGGCTGGCACGTCTACCGGACCGCTCAGCCGGATGGTGCGGCCGCTGCCACCGCCATGACCGCCACATGGAAAGGAGTCACTGCCACGGCCCTGCTGACGTCGCGCCGGCGCTTCCACCGCTTGGTCCCCAACGACCCGCTCTTCGCTTCGCAGTGGCACCTCAGCAGCAGCAGCATCTCGATCAACCCCGGCTCCGCATGGGATGCCACGCTCGGCACCGGTATCCGCATCGGTATCGTCGACGACGGTCTCCAGACGAACCATCCGGACCTCGCCCCGAATACGGATACCGCTCTCGACCACGACTGGAACGACGCCACGCCGGATTCGCCGGAACCAAATTCAGTCTTCGATTTCCATGGAACCGCCTGCGCCGGACTGGCTGCCGCCCGCGGCAATAATGGCATCGGCATCACGGGTTCCGCCCCGGCCGCCACCCTCGTCGGCCTCCGCCTCATCGCCGACACCGTCGACGACGCCGATGAAGCCTCGGCCCTCACATGGCGGAATCAGGACATCGCCATCTACAGCAATTCATGGGGACCACGCGATGACGCCCAGACCCTCGAAGGTCCCGGACCAGCCACCCTCGCCGCCCTGCGCAGCGGTACCACCAACGGTCGCGGCGGACTCGGCTCGGTCTTTGTCTGGGCCTCCGGCAATGGCGGCAGTGCAGGCGACAATTCCAACAAGGATGGCTACGCGAACTCCATTCATGTCCTCGCGGTCGGTGCCGCCACCAGCAACCGGACCGCCGCAGCCTACTCGGAAAACGGCAGCAATGTCGCCCTCTGCGCACCGTCAGATGGCGTACTCGGCATCACCACGACCGACCTCACCGGCTCATCCGGCTACAACAATGCCGACCCCGGGGCCTCGGAACCCGCAGACCTCAATTACACCGGCAGCTTCGGCGGAACTTCAGCCGCCACTCCCATGGTCGCAGGCGTCGCCGCCCTCGTGCTGTCCACCAATCCATCGCTTTCATGGCGCGACGTCAAAGCCGTCCTCATGAAGTCAGCCACCCCCATCGAATCGGCGGGAACATGGACGACCAACAGCGCAGGCCTCCGCTTCCATGAGAAACTCGGTGCCGGCCTCGTCAATGCCTCGGCCGCTGTCACCCTCGCAAGCACATGGCAACCCCTGCCCCCCATGCGCTCGGAATCGATCGAACACACCAGCCTCGGCCTCCCCATCCCCGACAACAGCAGCGCCGGAGCAATCGTCACTTTCTCCCGCACCGGACCCGCCCTCGCCCTCGAACACGTCCAACTCACCCTGACGGCCAGCCACCCGAACCGCGGCGAACTGGAAGTCATCCTCACATCTCCCTCGGGCATGGTCAGCCGCCTCATGTCGACCCACGCAGACACCGGAGCCAATTACCAGGCATGGACGTTCTCGTCGGTCCGGCACTGGGGCGAGGATGCCAATGGCACATGGACACTCCGGGTCGCGGACCGCTCGACGCTTTCCGCCACGGTCGGTTCACTGCAGTCAGCTACGCTCACGCTCCATGGCTCGCTGCGCAATCAACCGCCTGCCATCACCGCCGCTTCCCTCCCGACCCCGGAGGCCGCCGGACATTCCTACCACGACCAACCCATCACGATCACGGGCATTGTCACCAGCGATGCCGAAAACGATGCAGTCACCACCGCCATCCAATGGCAGGAATCCCCGGACGGCTTGTCATGGCTCAACCTTGCGGGAGCCACGTCGGCAACCCTGCCAGCGGCCCTCCTCACGCCGGGCCGGCTCATCCGGGCAAGGCTGACGCCATCGGATGCCACCGCGGAAGGTTCGCCATGGGTCAGCGAGGCCCGCCCGATCAACCGACGCCCACTCCAGCACGCCATCCGCCTGCAGCCGTATGCCTACCAATCGGCCCTCTGGAATCCGCTGAGCAATTCCCCGTTCCCACGGCCGGCCCTCATCAACGAGATCAGTCAGGGGGCCTCGGGCACCAAGGAATGGGTCGAGATTCTCGTGACCCGCGACACCGATCTCCGCGGCTGGCAGCTCTCGGACCGACTCAATCTCTACACAGTCTTTGCAAATGTCCC